>SCTB01000032.1 GCA_004297545.1 Alphaproteobacteria bacterium | reverse complement strand
CGACGCCCATTGCAAATCGTCCAGCCAGAATAACTTCACGGTCATGATGCACCTCTTATAAGGTTGAATCACAACGGTGCGGACAGTACAATCAAAAAGTTAAATTGGGTTTAAACCCTAGAAGCAAGTTCATTAACACGCTTATTATCGACGTACTTAAATAACTCAACAATTTCCTTTGAAGTAAAATGATGCCGCCTAGACTTTAGTGCGGCAAAGAAAGGACTTTTGGCTTTCGTCGGCATATGGCTGTTTCTTTAACGGAGACCGCTTATTTTACGAATGGTTTGTGGAGCATCGTAAGAGGCATGCTCATTATTACTGCCATCCTCCCAAACGAATGTGCGCCCCCCTTTATACCATTGACGAGTTCGGACATGTGATTGAACATAGATTATTCGATATGAATCAGGCTCAATAGCATATGGTTTCCAACGCCTAGCGCGGAGACTATTCAATTCTCTGGCAATAACTTCCCCGGCAATTTTTCCAAGACGAACTGGTACTGCATTTCCTACTTGAGCATATTGGTCGCTTGGTGAGCCGCAAAAAATCCAGTTCTCGGGAAATTCTTGTATTAGGGCGTACTCTTTTAAAGAAAGCGCGCGAACCTCAGTCGGATGACATAGCGATGTGCTAGCGTGATTGGGCATAGTGACAAGTGTAGGGCAAGGTAAGTCAAAACTTAGCCGCCGCCACCAACCTGATCTACCGCCTTTAGCGTGCCAAGCTTTGCCCATTGACTCTTTTTGAACTTCCACTGGAAGGCTTCGCCAATTTGATCCTGGAGGCACCAACGCAAGAAATGATTTCTTACGTGGGCTGAAGTCCATGATTGTTTCCCCAACATCCTTTAGATGACCAATAGCATCCCCCAAAGTACTCCAAGGAAGTAATTTAGCTGAATCATTCTCCTCAAAAAGACCTGTTTGGGGCTCCTGTCCCGTTTGTGGATTGCCGTGGGTTGGGTTCGGAAAATCCACTTGAGCATTGTAACGGTTTCCGATAAATAATGCCCGTTCTCTAAGTTGCGGTGCCCCATAGTTTACTGCGTTAACCTCAAAACAATCCATGTGGTATCTACTAGAAAGTTTTTGGAGATCCTCTGCAAAAAGCCTCACAACGGAGCCGGGTTCTTCCTCAGGCGTAAAGGGGGTACCCCCCTTATTTGGGCGTTTTGAAATTTCTCTGTGCCGCAAGGCAGCCGACAATAGGCCTCGCACGTTTTCCATTAGAAAAAACTTTGGCTGCATGTAGTCGACAAACCGCAGAAACTGCCAAAGTAGAGTGCCCCGCGGATCTTGTGTAGATTGACGCCTTCCCGCGGTGCTAAAGGCCTGACAGGGTGGTCCACCAACGAGAATATCTAACTGCCCGGGTTTCAGATTGCATGCCGCTAAAACTTCGGCGGGGTCGATTTCGCTTATGTCCCCTTCAAATACTTTAAGGTCTTTGTGTAACCTTCCTGCCGTTTGATTAGCGCGGATAGTCGCACAAAAGGAAGGTACCTTCTCGACGCAAGCAAGAACTTCAAATTCTCCAGTACTCTCCAACCCTATATCTAGCCCCATAGCGCCAGAGAATAGGGAAATCGCCTTTAATTTTGCGCCAGACTTGGAAGAGGAATGGTTCATGGAATCCCGTCAATTCATAGATGAGTAAATAGATTATGCGGGATTCAGCACAGGCTTAAAAGCGGAAAAGCCGCCCGCGCAGATTAATCTCAAAATGCTACTGTGGATAACCGGAAAAGATTGGCGTCCCCTAGGGGATTCGAACCCCTGTTACATCCGTGAAAGGGACGTGTCCTAGGCCTCTAGACGAAGGGGACGCATGTCTATTTGAGGTCTCGGTGTTTTATCCTTACGGGAAAATAAAAGCAAGGGTTTTTTTGCGGGGTGTTCAGGTTTCGGCGCCTGGCGAATGCAGGTTAAGCGGCTGAATATACGTGCTATTTTGTCATTCTGAGCGCAGCGAAGAATCTCCCTTTCTCAGATAAGGGGGATCCTTCGCCCTTCGGGCTCAGGATGACAGTGCAGTGTCAGGCGACGGCCAGCCTGCGCTGCTCTTCCATGCCCATGGCGAGGATATAGGGGTCGGATTTCTGGCGGGCGGCGAAGTCTTCTTTCGACTGCCAGCCCTGCCAGCCGATGCCGATCAGGCTCTGCGCGACCGCGCCGCCGAGCGTCGCGCCGGGGCCGAGGATGATGACGCAGTCGGGCGCGAATTCCTTCACGCTGACCTGCACGGCCTTGGTGAAATCGTAATACCGGTGCACCTGGTGGCCGAGCGTGTAGCTCCAGATCGCGTGGCGGCCGGTCGCGCCCGGCGACCATATCGCGCCGCGCCCGTCGATGAGCGGCACCTCGGGCTTTTTGAACAGCCCGTCATCCATGATGCCGCGCGCGTGTTCAGATATCGGCGTGAGCAGCGGCGTGTGGAAGGCCGCGTGGTTCTGCAGCTTCATGGGGAAGCGCCCTTCGGGCTTCAGCGCTTTTTCAAGCGCGGCCAGGGCCTTGTCATTGCCGCCGAAGACGAGCATGCCGCCCAGTTCGATGGAGGTGTAGAGTTCGCAGCCTTCCTGTTTGTTGATGTCGGCCATCAGCCCGTGCAGGTATTCGCGGCGGCCGTCGATTTTCTTCCAGTTTTCGTCGACGAGGGAGTAAATCATCTGCCCGCCCGTCAGGCGTTCCTGCATCAGCGTGCCCATGGTGTTCACGATATGCAGCGCATTGTCGTTCGTCGCCGCCCCCGCGCAGGCCAGCGCAATGTACCAGCCCATCGAATTGCCCGTGACGGCCGCGATGTCGTATTTGTCGCGGTTGATGCTCAGGTAATCCGCATAGGCGCAGGCGTAAATCAGCGGCGATGCATTGTCGCCCCGGCTATGCTCCGACAGGCTGAAGGCGGCGCGGTTGTCGAGGTCGCTGACCGTTATCTGGTTGTGCGCGGCGCGGTAAGCGTCGATGGCGGCGATCAGGTCTTTCTTGTCCGCATGGAAGCGCTTGAGGTATCCAAGCTCATCCTTGTTATACGTCCCGCGGCCGGGGCAGATGACCAATGCTTTTTTCTTCATTACCAAGCTCTCCATTTCGCCCCACCCCGGCGAAGGCCGGGGTCTGGCAAGCGCGTCTGCGCGTCTTATATGCCGCCTATCGGCGGCGGCCGGACCCCGGCCTTCGCCGGGGTGGGGCTAAAAACATCAGGCAGTCTTGCGCGTCTTCGACTGCGCCTTCACCAGTTCCACCGCCGCCTCGACAATCTGGTCTTTGGAGGGCATCGTCACCGTCGCGACGCGGCCGAGCGGAATGAAACTGTCTTCTGCCGCCAGACGCCGCGTATTGGGCGGCGGGGAGAGCTTTTCCTGCACCATGCTCATCAATGTTTCGGAGAGCGAGCCGGTGGTGCGGCATTCATCGACGATCAGCAGGTTCTTGCAGGGCGCGACAGCGGCAAGAATTTTTTCTTCGGACAGCGGCGCGAGCCAGCGCAGGTCAACGATGCGCAGCTTGATGCCGTGCTTTTCCTCCAGCTCCTTCACCGCCTGCCGCGACAGATAATAGCCGTTGGCATAGGTGAGGATGCAGAGATCTTTCCCGTCGCCGTACTGGCCGATATCGCCAAGGCGGATCGGTTTCGCATTCGCGGGCGGCTCGTAATACGACATCCACAGCCCGTCCTTGGGCGCGAAAAGATCGCGCATCGCATAGAGCGCGATGGGTTCAAGGAATACGACCACGCGCTGTTCCTCGCGCGCAAGGCGCATGCATTCGCGCAGCATTTCCACCGCATCCGCGCCGTTCGAGGGGCAGGCGATGATGACGCCCGGAATATCGCGCAGCACGGCGATGCTGTTGTCGTTGTGGAAATGCCCGCCGAAGCCGCGCTGGTAGCCAAGGCCCGCGATGCGGATCACCATCGGGTTCGTGTATTTCCCGCTCGAGAAAAAGCTGAGCGTCGCCGCCTCCCCCCTCACCTGGTCTTCCGCATTGTGCAGATAGGCCAGGAACTGGATTTCAGGAATGGCGACGATATTGTTATGCGCAAGGCCGATCGCAAGGCCAAGAATGCTTTGCTCGTCCAGCAGCGTATTGATGACGCGGTGGCTGCCGAAGCGCTGCCACAGTTTTTGTGTCACGGCATAAACGCCGCCCTTGGGGCCGATATCCTCGCCCGCGCAGACGACATTCGGGTTATCCAGCATGGCATCCGCCAGCGCCCAGCTCAGCAGCTTCGCCATCGTCTGCGGCGCTTTCATCGCGGCGATGTCGTCGCCGAAAATATTTTCGCGGTCGGCCTGCGTTGTCGCGGGCGGTGCGATTTCCTTCTTCGGCGGGATGATGGAGGCCATGACCTCCGCCGCCGTTTTCATCTTGGGGCGCTTGATGGCCTCTTCCGCCACCCGCGCGACACGCTCGCCCATGGTGTTGTAAAGGTCGAGCACCTGCTGCGCGGTCAGAACACCATTATCGATCAGCAGCCGCGCGGAATAGAGCAGCGGGTCATGCGATTCCGTTTCCTCGATGCATTCCGGCGTCAGGTAGACATGCTGCGCATCCGCTCCCGCATGACCGAACAGGCGCACGCAGTTCATATGCAGGAAGGCGGGTTTGCGTGTCTTGCGCACATAATTTTCCACCTCGCGCGCGGCGCGGTAGGTATCGAAAATATTCAGCCCGTCGCAGGAAAAATATTTGATCCCCGGCCGGTCCTTCATGCTGGCCGCAATCCAGCCGCCCGGCGTCGCCGTCGAAATGCCGATGCCGTTGTCCTCGCAGATAAACACGATGGGGAGCGGCACGTTCTGGTACGAAGTCCAGCCCGCCGTATTGAACGCGCCCTGCGCGGTCGAATGGTTCACGGATGCATCACCGAAACTGCACAGAATAACCGCATCATCGGGGAGCACGCCCTCATTCTTCAGGCGGCGGTTGAGGCCGATGCTGTATGCAGCGCCCACGGCTTTCGGCGGATGCGAGGCAATCGTGCTGGTCTGCGGCGGAATAAACAGTTCCTTGCTGCCCAGCACCTTGTGCCGCCCGCCGGAAATCGGGTCTTCGGCGGCGGTCGTGAAACTCAGCAGCATGTCCCAGAGCGGCGTAAAACCCGGCAGCTGCTTGGAGCGCTGGATAAAAAACGCCGCATCGCGGTAATGCAGGAAAGCCATATCGTCGAGCCGGAACGCCGCCGCGATGGCCGCGTTGCCTTCATGGCCGGAAGAACCGATGGTATAAAACCCTTCGCCCCGCGCCTGCAGCTTGCGCGACACAAAATCGAGGTGCCGGCTCATCAGCTGGCTTTCAAAAATCTCGACCGCCTGCTCAGGCGTCAGTCCGGACGCTGCAAGGTCGGCAAAACCCGGGTCCGGCAAATCGCCCGCGGCGACGCGCTTCAGGAAGTTTTCATGGACGATTTCAGGGCGGTCCTGCATCTTTAACGAATTCCCCATTCATGACGGCAAGCCATATAATGCCTTCACGCGCCGCGATTGTCACACATATTTTTACTTCCCCCAGGTCTTTTCGTGGGGCACCGTTTTGGTCGCCAGCTGCGCGGAATCAAGGCGGGACGCCATGTGGCAGGTGATGACCGTCGACACCGTTCCGGAAGGCGTGCCGTCGTAAGACATCATCGGCGCGCGGGCGGTGTGGCGGCCGACTTCGGCGACGGCAGGGCGCATGGCGAATGGCGCGCCGCCGTCCGCCGTGTGCGGATCGCAATCGATAAAGATGCGGGTCGTGCCGTGGTCGCCGGAGTAATAATAGTCGACGTTCACGTCAAGCTGCTGCGGCGTGTCGCTCGCGACGGTGATGCCGAAGATTTCGTTTTTGCCCGCCGCTTCGGAACCGGCGACAGGCTTCACTTCCGGCGGAACAACGTGGATGGTCTGCCGCCCTTCCATGAATTTTTCGCGCGAAATACCGGCGCCCTGCTTCGCAAGCAGCGGCCCCAGAACGCTCTGGGGATCGATGGGATTGAGCGCATTGAACTGGATCGTTCCATCGGCGCCGATCACGATGGTGGTGGGATAACCAACAACATTCAGCCTCTTCGTCAATTCGCCGGAATCGATAATCACCGGATAGCTGATTTTCATGTTCTCGACGAAGGCCTTCACGATGTGCTGCCCTTCGATGACGTCCACGCCGAGAATGACGACCTTGTCCTTATGCTCATCGTAGAATTTGCTCAGCGCCGGCATTTCCTCCCGGCAGGGCGCGCAGCTGGTCGTGAAGAAATTCAGCACAACCATGTCCTTGCCGATATGATCGGCAAGCGAAAAGCTCTCGCCCGACAGCAGCTTCCCCTCGAAATCCGGCGCCAGCTGCTCCGCGCGCGCGGGCGTGGCGAACATCAGCAGGCAAACGAAAAACAGAAAACGCATTTTCATGGTATGGGCGGCCCCGGGTTGAATTTCTGCTGCGGCGCGGGCTTCGGCTTCAGACCGTAATCGGGCTCCAGCGATTCAAGCGCGAAATCGATGATGCGCGTGAGGCTTTTCAGCGCCACGTCGTCTTTCATGTGGAAAGATTTCTCACCCAGCCCCTTGTCGCCTTTTTGCGATTCCATCAGCGGCAGGTGAATAAAGCCCGCGAATTTTTCCTCTTCGCGCGCCCAGTGGATCGCGCTGAACATGACGGCATTGCACACATAGGCGCCCGCGTTATAGGTGCATTCCCAGTGCGGAGATTCCTCCAGCTCGTGCCAGGGAAAGAGCGCCTTGAGAACTTGCGGCGCGCCGTCGATGACGGGGCCGCGCGGCTTTGCGCCGTCGTTGTCGGGAATGCCCGCATGGATCCTGTTGACCGCCATGCGCTCGAGCGAGATGCGCGTGGCGCCTTCCGCCTGGCCCATGCAGATGACGCCCTGGATGTCGGGATAACGGTTCAACGCGTGCTCGATAATCGGCCAGGCGTCGGCGAAGGAGACGGGTATGGGGCCGAAGAACACGACCTTCCCGTCCCAGTCCTGCTTCGCGAGTTCTTCCAGCATGATGAGCGAAGAATTCGTCGACGCGCCGTCGAACGGCTCGAAAGCCGTAATGAGCAGCACGGGAGATTTCTTCTTCTCGGCCATGACAATATTCGGAAATGTTTATCGGATGCGTCACTGTGCACGACTGGCGAAGGACTGGCAAGCCGGTGAAACGCGCCCCTGCCGCATCCCGGCACACGCGGGGGCGCCGCACAAAACGCACTTAGCAGCGTTTTTGCATGATTTTTAAAAAGGGCGTTTTCGACCCTCGTACGCGCGCGAAAAGCCTGTAAAACGGGCCTCGGGAGCAGACATGAAGGGCCATGAGAGGGCCTCGGGAGCGCATACTCTGCAGACAAATTCTGATTTTCCGCCGATGCCTTTTCGTGGTGCGCAGGCGCCGCAAAAAATGCGTTACACCGCGTTACATAATATTTCATTCGCGACACCGCGCAGCAGTCCTATACATAATCCACCAAAATCCGGAGGCAGCCTCGCAGCAGCCATGAAATTCCTTAGCTAGGCGCAGGTTTTCCATTTCGCGATGCTATTGTAGGCGTTAGGCACACCAAGTACGTAAATGCCAAGTAGGGAATTTTGTGATGAAAAAGCTCACCATTGGAGCAGTACTTTTTATTCTTCTGATCGCTGCATATGCATTTAGTTCTGATAAAGCAGCGTCTCTCCAGAAAATGAAATCGCCGCAAAGTATCGAACCAGCCGCTGGCGATTCCGGATGTAAAAATACCCCGCCGATTGCGTTTGAGCTCGACGGCACAAATACGGTTTTGTCAATTCCAAGCTCGTATCTTTATAAGAACTTCAATCCGCATCGGGATGGCAAAAAGAATGTTGTTAAATTTATCAGTCTGAAGGCATCGAAAGCTGACTTTTCTCCTGACTGCGGGCGGTCCGAAAAGCTTACTAGTTTGGATTCTCTGAAACAATTTGTTCAAATTACTCTGTCGGCCAAGAAATCAAATGCAGATTTTTTGACTTCGACGAAGCTGATGCATCCAGTGTTTGTGAGGGATATAGATGACCGTTTTTCATTGTTCAGAAGTAAAAGCGCCGTTGAGACTGGGCGGATAAATGAAGCAAGTGATCTCTTAATTCCAAAAGACCAAAAGCTGGCGCAAAAGATTTATATCGAATGCAAGCATCCCGTAAGCAATCCGCCTTCTGAGGAGTGGGTTGGATGTTTAGTATTCACGGAGCTACCGAACTACATTTATGTGAGATATACGATCTACCACACCGACTTAGAAAAATATTTAGCGCTTAACGATAAGGTTGAGAAATTCGTTCTCGGTCTCCGCAAGCCGGAGCGATATGGAGAGTGAAACATCAATGGAGTCGGGGTAGATTGATTGGGCCTTGAAATTCAAGGGTTAAGGAGCGCCCGTCGGGCCCTGATTTTAAGGTTGACGTTATACATAATATTTGATATTATCCTTAAAAATCAAAGAGAGGCCGGTTTTAAAACGGCCCGGTAAAGCAAATATAAGAGGTGTGACAATGGCGGATTTCACGGCTGATATCGAAGGTTGCCCGGTCAGCATTTCAATCGGCAACATGGTCAGGGAAAAAGCGGGCGCCTATCTGGTGCCCCACTTCGACGACAACGTCGTCTTCGGCGGCGTCGCGGGCGCCATTGCGAACAACGGCGCGCGCAGGGGCGTACAGGAATTCGCCGACTTCATGAAAGCGAACGGCCCGCTGGAATTCGGCACGGTCTGGCCCACGCCATCTTATGGCGGCAACGCCGAATGGCTGATGCACGCCGTCACGGTTTGCTCCGGCAAGGACACGGCATTCGACGTCATCCGCGATGCGACCTACAAAGCCCTGAAAATCTGCGGCGAGAAGGGCATCGGCAAGCTGATCCTGCCCGCGCTCGGCACCGGCGCCTTGCGGGAGCTGACCGACGCGCAATCGGCCAAGGCGATGCTCTCGGGCGTTTACAAATATGCCGCAGAAGGCGGCAAGCCGGTCGAGGCTGCATTCGTCTTCCTGAACAACGAGGACGCGCAATCGCTGCTCGACGCCTTCAAGGGCGTGCTTCAAACAAAGTCCTACAAAACTGCGGGCACCGAGGCCGCCGCCGGCACAATCGACTTCGCCCGCTGGGCCGTCCGCCAGGAAGAAGACGCGATCGCCAACCATGAGGCCGAGCGCGAGGAGGCGCGGCGGCCGATGAAGCCCCTGCGCCTCAAAACGAAGCCGCAACCCTGATGGCCGACGCAGCATTCACATCCCTGATGGAGGCGCTGGAGGCCAAGGACGCGGCAAAGGTGCAGACCATCCTGTCCGAAAATCTCAACATCGACCTCGAACAGAGGGATGAGCATCACAACACGCCGCTACACGTCGCGATTGAAAAGCGTGACGAGGAGAACGTCCGCCAGCTGCTCGAGGCGGGAGCAAAGGCGGAAGCGCCGCCCCGCCCCTACGGCCAGGGCACGCCGCTGATCCACGCCATCGAATGCCCCGGCAACCGCGTGAACGTGAAGATCGTCTCAATGCTGCTGGAACACGGCGCGAAGCCCGATACCTTTGACCCCGAGTGCGAACGCAAGAAACCGCTGCTGATCGCGGCGAAGGACGGCTATGAATCCATCGTCCTGATGCTGCTGGCCAAAGGCGCGGACGTAAAGCAGATCGACGAAGAAAAACTTCACCAGTATAAGGCGGTGCATTACGCCGCGGAGGAAGGCCAGGCGGGCGTACTGCGCATTCTGGCCGAGGAAGGCGCGGACCTGAACGAACGCGAATGGCTTGACCGGTCGCCGCTCCAGCTGGCGATCTCCGGCAACCGCCGCGAAGCCTTCGACACGCTGCTCGATCTCGGCGCCGACCCCTTCGCCACGGGCAAGACGCAGTCGACCCTGCTCATGTGCGCGGCATCCGCCGGCGAGACCGGCCTTCTCGACCGCCTTGTCCAGATGGGCATCAACGTCAATTCCCAAAACGCCAACGGCGACACCGCGCTGCATTTCGCCACATGGTCGGGCCGAGGCGCCTGCGTCGACAAGCTCCTGCAGCTCGGCGCCGACCGGAATATCCCGAACAAGAAAGGGCAGACGCCGCGCGACATCGCTGAACAGGAAGGCCACCTCCATATCGTCCGGCAGATCGACGCCAATTCCGCCGAAGCCGAAAAGATCGGCAACGCCATGAAGACCGGGCTGAACGCCCGCATGACCTTCTCCAAACCCCTGCGCCTCGTGCCGCGGCAGGGATAGTGATAAATCTTCCGTCGCGTCCGGCGCCCCGCAAGGGGCGGAAAAACAAGGCGAATCCCGCCTCAGCATAATATGCCAAACAAGTTGACAAAGCGCCCGTCGACCCGCTACAATCCCTACATACTTGATAGGAATGGGGAACAGGGAAATCGAACGGAGGTCTCGCGTCAGTGGCCAATAAACCTGTTCTGTCCTCTCAGCAGCAATCGGCCTTCAATAACGCGCTTCAAACCGGCATCCAGGAAAAGGATATGGACGTCATCAGGCTTGCGCTCGACAACGGCGCGGAGCCCAACCTTTTGCTGTTTGCGGGCATCAGCTACAAGCCTACCTTGAAAGACAAGTTTTCGCTGGAAGGCAGCCGCGGCCTCGAATGGGTCAAAACCGCCGTCGATGCCGGCGCAGATGTGCGCGCCACGAAGAAAGACGGCAAGGGCGTCGACTGGGAGGCCATCCATTGGGCCCAGTCGAATTTCGACCCGGAGATTTCGGATTTTCTTATCGGGAAAGGCGCACTGGTTGACAAGCTGAGCCCGTATAACGACACGCCGCTGATGAATGCCGTCACCGGCGGCAGGCAGGAAGAGATTCGTTATTATCTGGACAGGGGCGCGGACCCCATGTGCATCTGCGGCGAAAACAAGGACACTTTCCCGCTAAAGGCATTGCAGGCCAGCGATAAATTCAAGCCGGCGGTCAAGAAAGACCTGCTGTTGTGCATGATGCAGAAGGCGAAGGACAGGGCCGCGACCGCCACGGAAGCAGAGGCGTCACAGCCCGCCGACAAGGCCGGGACCGAAGGCATCGAGATTTGCAAGCCGCTCCGGCTCAAGCATGCCGAAGAGAGCGGGATAAAAAAGATAAGCAAGATTTTTTCACTCTGACGAAAGGAAGCAGCCCTCAAAATGCCGAAAGCCTCCGCAGACAACGCCCAGCGCCGCGAGGCCGTCAACCAGGCCCTTAGCCTTGCCATCG
>SCTB01000031.1 GCA_004297545.1 Alphaproteobacteria bacterium | reverse complement strand
GAAAACGCCTAGCATATATTGAGCACAGTAATCATCATTGTTCGATTTTTTCTGCAATGTTTCAAGAGCAGCCTGATCTCCCGATAGGGCCTTTTCCATTAGAACATACAATTCGTCGCCAGAGTTGCATGCCGATATCTTGTGCTTTACTGCTTTCTGGTTGGAACTGCCAAAGGCTGAGGGAGGAAAGCAGACAGCACAGCTGAACATGACAAAGCTTAAACCCATTGCAAAATATAAATTAAATATTTTCATTTTTTACACTCTTCATGCGCGCCGAATTATACATCATACATGCATCCCAATATACAACCACCGCAATTTTGTGCCTACTTCCATCTTTTGTTTGCTATCTTGCGCTTTTAAATGAGAATCCCTACGTTTGTAAAAATCATAAATATATCCGTTTGTTACTCCTCCCAATGCGCCTTCTTCGACGTCATTCCGACGCCGGGATTGAAGGAATTGCAGGGGTCCAGCGATTTGTAGAAATCCCTTACATGCGGCTTGGCGACGTACAGATGCCCGACGTTGTGCTCGGCGGGGTACTGCGCGCCCCGCGTATCGAGGATGTCGAGCATCTTTTTCTTGATAGCCTCGACGTCCTGCCCTTTTTTGATCAGGTAATCCTGATGAAAAACGTGGCAGAGGAAATGGCCGTAATAGACCTTTACCGCGATGGCCTGTTCGATATCGGGTGGAAGCTTCTCGAACCAGTCCATGTCGTTGCGGCGCAGGGCGATGTCGAGGGCCAGGATATCCTCGATTTCCTTCGCATGAATGGCGCGGTAGCGAATGGCGGCGCCCGCGGCGGCGAAGCGGTTCAGCATGGCGCGGCGCGCTTCCTCCGCGTCGCATTCAAAGTATGCGCCGCGCGTCTTGTCGACGAAGAAGGATTCCAGGAACCCCCGCGCCTCCTCCAGCCCCGGCCCCGCGATTTCGAGCAGCAGGTGATGCTCGAACCGCGCCCGGAACTGCCGGACGCGCAGTGGAAGGTGATGGGGGAACAGCTGGCTGAGGAATTGCAGGATACGGTCGCTGAGGCGCTTTGGCAAAAATCCCGCCCGGTCGAACAGCGCATCCGCTCGGCTTTTCAGCGCAAAGAGCGGCGCAAGGTATTTCGTGCCGAGGAAACGGATAACCAGAAACGTATCCTTGCCGTATTTTTCGGAGATATCGAAGGCCTCGCGGTGCATATACTCGCCGGATATCGGCAGAGTTTTAAAATCCTTCAGGATATGGCGGCGGATATCGGCAAAGGCTCTGGTGTCATTCGTGCCGATATAGAAGAGCTTGCGTACATCTTCTGCCGGAAATGTATCGAGCCGCACGGCGAAGACGACCAGCTTGCCCGCGCAGCCCGAGGCCTCGAAAAGCCGCCGGGGGTCGGCGTTGAAACGCGCGGGCGTGGCGGCGTCGACCATTCGCACATGCTGCGCGTATTCTCTGTCGGAGGCCTGCCCGCCATCGCTGATATCGGCCTCGGCATAGTCGCCTTTGTCCAGCCGCGCCAGAACTTCCTCCGGCTCGCCCTTCAGCGCGATGCCGAGATGATTGACGAGCTCAAGCCTGCCTTCATCGTGCAGCTTCGCGAAGAGCGCCAGCTGCGTATAGGCCGGTCCGCGCCGCACGAGGGCGCCGCCGGAATTATTCGCGATTCCGCCGCCCACCGAGGCGCCGATGCACGACGATCCGATGACCGAATGCGGCTCCCGTCCCAGCGGCCTCAGCATCTTCTCAAGACTGTCCAGCGCCGCGCCCGGAAAGCAGATAACCTGATGCCCGCCGCGGATGGGGCGTATCGCGCCAAGGCGTAAGGTGCTGACGATCACGATATCGCGGTCATAACCTTCGCCGTTCGGCGTCGAGCCTCCGGTCAGGCCCGTATTGGCCGCCTGCATGATAATAATTTTGTTCGCGGCAACGCAGGCCTGCGCGATGCGCCAGAGTTCGACCAGCGTGCCCGGACGCACCACCGCCAGTACATTCCCCTGCCCGCAGCGAAAGCCTGTGCGGTAGCGGCGGGTTTCGGCATCCCCTGTCAGTACAAATTGAGGGCCCGTGATGGTACGCAGGGATTCGACAAAATCGCTCATGCGCCTTGGGCCTTCCAGCGCTTCAGTTTCCATTCATAGCTTAAGAACGGTAGATATTTATTGAGCTTTGAAAACCATCCGTTTTTATCCATCCAGAGGGCATAGGCGACGTAATCCTTGTCGTCCGAAAGCAGTTTTTCCTCTATCCAGCAGCGCATGTAATAGATGCCGCAGACGCAGGCCCAGAGTATCGTCAGGCGGATGCCGTCCCAGAACGTCTCACCGGAAAGGAACGGCAGCCACATCAGCCAGCCAACGCATTTGATGAAATAGACCGGGTGCTTGCAATAGCGGTACGGCCCGTTGGTGATGATGCCGCGGTTTGACAGGTTCGAGGCGCGCAGGCCGAAAACCGATTCCCCCCAGTAGTGAATAAGTTCGATCAGCAGGATGATAGCGCCGAGCACCCACACGAGGGCGGGAAAACCTTTCAGCGTCTCGTACCACGGCAGGCTCCAGAACGGTCCGTCGCCGCTCGGGGAGAAGTCGAGCCATTGAAGGAATACCGCACCGGACAAGGGCGGATAACACGCCATTGTGACCGCCCAGCCGAACCAGCTGTGGTCCACCTTGCGGATATCCGTTCCCGCCAGCCGCGCGCCGAAAAAATAACCGGGCACGATGGCCGCCGCCAGCAGCGCCGATATCATCAATACGATAAAGCCATGCGCCTGCGGCCAGGGGGAATTGAAAATATCCGCCTCCATGCCGCGGAATCGCCCGATAAATGTTACCAGCGCGCAAAAATTTAGAGGCAGGAAAAACCCGCGCACCAGCCAGCCCAGCAGCCCGTTGCGCACCGCACTCCAGTCCACCTCCTGCCACCGCCCCAGCGCCAGCTGGCCCATATGCCAGGAATGGTCCTGAAGGGGGCCCATGCGCCATTCTGTGAAGACGAGCAGGCCGGCCGCGACGAACGGCACATAGGGAAGCACCATGTGCATCGCTTCAAACAGCGGGTGATATCCGATCTGCCTGTATTCAGGCAGCATCGCCCAGGCGACAAGAATGCAGGCAAGCCCCGCCATGACGCCCGCCCATTTGATAAGGGCGCGGCGCGCGGCCAGCTCAAGCGAGATATTCGGCCGCGGCTTGCGCAGCCACGGCGCGCGGCGGATTTCCACGGCCCCCACGGCAAGCGTCACGGCGATGCAGACGATAAGCGCCAGCGCGGTATTGCTGATATCCGCGTTCCTGAACAATATATAGGCCAGAATGGCGGTGCCGGCATTCACCAGCGGATCTGTCCAGCGCACGCAGGACTTTGGCAGGCCTTTCTTCTTGGCCGCTTTCATACGGGGGCTCGGGGATTTGTCAAAACCATCATCCGGATTCTAGCCCGGGGGAATTTCGCTGTACAGGGACAGAGCGCAGTTTACATACAGACTGCCGGTGTTTATCCATCAAAAGTCTTCACCGCAAACCGGGCCAGCTCTCCCAGGTATTCCTGCAGGCCCACGACCCCGACGCAGGGATAGGCGCCCGGCTGTAGCGGTTGCCCCTGCGCCAGTTTTTTTGCAATCAGGATTGCCGGCACGCAGGGAATTTGCGGGCCGTCCCCTTTGGTCGCGATAATGAACCAGCGGCGTTCATGCACTGCGCCCGCATGGTTTTTGCCGCGGATGATCACATGCATGCCGCCGTCGTCCGTGCCGAATCTGTCGAACCAGTGGCTGGCGCGCAGTAAAAACGGCGCATGCTGCGCAAGATTGACGGGGAGCCCCAATCGCACCAGCCAGCTCAGCGCAAACATGCCGAAATGGAGTATCCGGCTTTCCAGCCCGGCCGAAAAATGAATCTTCTGAATCCCGTACCTCTCTGGCAGCAAATCAAGGTCGGGGATGTCGCAGTTCGCCATCCAGCGGTAGCCAAGACTGGGGTATGGCTGCCGGTACAAATCCTGCCAGCCGTAGCGCGGCTTCTGGTCGCCCCGGGCAGGCTTCAGCTTTTTGCCGACGTAGGTCAGGATTCCTTCCGTCGTCGCCAGTCCGCGCTCTGTCTTCTGGCCCGGAGATATGCCGAATTCAAGCTCCTCGATTTCAGAAAACTCGCCTTTGTAAAAATCCACGACTGCCGACGACAGGGCCGGCACGGTGCTGGCGCCGCTGATGACGCAGACGCCCGCAGCTTTCGCCGCAGGGTCAAGGCGGGCGATGCCGTTCACAAATTCCCGGCCGTCCGCCAGATCCACATAGTGAACCTTCTGCCGGAGGCAGGCCTCGGCGATCCTGTAATCCTTGTTCTGGAATGGCCCGCAGGTATTGACGACGACGGCGGGCTTCAGCTCCTGCAGATGCCTTTCCAGATTGCTTTCGGCATCCAGGGCGATGGCTCTGATATTGCCGTTCCCCTCGCGCCGCAGCTGCGTGGCGAGCGCCTCGGCCTTGTCCTGGCTGCGCCCGGCTATAATCAAGGGTATGTTATAATGCGCCAAGGCCACGGCAATGCGCTTGCCAAAATTTCCATACCCGCCGAGAATAAGCACGTCACGCATAAGCCAGCCTAAATCATCTTCACTCCGGGAACCAGTCGTGGACCACCTTATCATCAAATGGCTGCACAGTCTAAACCCGTCCACGGTGTAAAGAAAATGCACACGGGAAGTACAATTGCGGTTATCGGCGGCGGCCCGGCGGGCCTGATGGCGGCGGAAGTGCTGGCGGAAGCCGGGCTTCTGGTCAATGTCTTCGAGCGCAAGCCTTCGGTCGCCCGTAAATTCCTGATGGCCGGACGCGGCGGTCTGAACCTGACGCATTCCGAGGATATCGAAACTTTCCTGACGCGCTACCGGGGGGCCGGAGAATTCCTGGCCCCCGCCATACGCAGTTTCCCGCCGCGTGCGCTGCGCGACTGGTGCGAGGGTTTGGGCGAGCCGACATTCATCGGCTCCAGCGGGCGCGTCTTCCCGAAAGGCTTCAAGGCCTCTCCGCTGCTGCGCGCCTGGCAGGGGAGGCTGGTGAAACTGGGGGTAAGGTTCATGCTGTCGCATGAATGGCGCGGATGGGATGAGAGCGGCAATCTGATATTCCGCGCCGAAGGCGGCGATGTCGATGTCATCAAACCCGCCGCCACGCTGCTGGCGCTGGGCGGCGCGTCCTGGCCGCGGCTGGGCTCCGACGGCGGATGGACCGGCATCCTGAAAAA
>SCTB01000030.1 GCA_004297545.1 Alphaproteobacteria bacterium | reverse complement strand
CAACGAGGCCATCATGGTCTCGAAGATGCTCTCGCAGTCCATCCAGAATGATGACGTTACTTACGGCTGGGGCCAGCCGGGCAGCTGGTTCTACCAGGACCCGCTCAAGAACCACCTGAATTTCGACCTTTATTTCATGCTGTTGTGCGGCTTCGAATATATCCGTTCGGTCGAAGGCCACGAGGTCGGCCACAGCCAGCTCAGCACGGCCTATCCGCCGCGCATGCAGGAGCTTTACGAGAAGGTCAAGCAGTTCATCGATCCGCGCACGGTCGAGAACGAGGGGACAGCGCCGCCCCAGATGACGAAGAAGCAGCAGGTGGAGCTAGCGGGCGAGGTCGCGGAGTGGCAGTACTGGCACCGTTCGTGGAACCATATGGAAGACCTGACCGTCGACCAGTTTTCGATCGACCTGTCGCGCGTGATGCCGCAGGATTACGGCGATGCGCTTAACCACGCGGCGATATTGCTGCGCGGCTACGGCGAAGTGCTGCGCGGCGACGACCTGAAGAAACCGGTCCAGATAACGACCAACCTGCCCGATCCGAACGCGCCGAAAAAGGACATCCTCGACAAGATACGCGAGGCGATGGAAGAACACGCCCGCCAGGAGCAGCAGAAGAAAATCGAGGAACTGCAGAAAATCATGACGTCGCCGCTGACGCCCAAGGATGTCAAGGATATCAAGGCCGGCAAGATATCGCTTGAAATCGCGCAGAAGATGTATGAGGAAACCAATCGCGCGACGCTTTTGTCGGGCTACATCAAGAACGGATTGTTCACCGACAAGGATGAGAACTGGGAGCGCTTCCGCGTTTTCAAGGACGACATCAACAATACCGTCGATATGTCGAAGATTCCCGACGCAAAAGGAAGGGATGCCTTCCAGTACCTCTGCGATCTTTGCTCGGACGGCCCCGACAGCATCCGGCTCCTGCAGCCCAAGCCGCAGGACCGCATGCTCGAGCGCAACGGCAAGTCCGTGACCGAAAGCTACAAGGAAGTTGTGGCCGAGACGACCAAGGCGCGCGGCGAGGTCATGCAGAAGATCTGGGACATCTACATCAAGCCCTATGCCGATGTGATGATCGAGGAATACAAGAGACAGACCAAGCAGAACCTCGACCAGCAGCAGAAGAACCAGCAGGGCAACCAGAAGGGTAACCAGCAGGGTAACCAGCAGGGGAAGGGCCAACCCGGTCAGGGCCAGCCGGGTCAGGGGCAGCCGGGTGGCGGTAGTTCCGGCATGGACTCGCAGCAGCCGCAAAGCGGCGGCAGCAGCGGCAGCCCGTCTTCCAGCGGTCAAAAGAAGCCGGGCGGCGAGAAGCCGGAGAGCGGCGGCGATGACGAGGACGATACGCCGCAGGATATGGACAAGGACCTGAAGGAACAGGTCGGGAATATGGCTGAAACGCCGCAGGAGAAAGAGGTTAAGGAGCAGGAACAGAACAAGCAGAACGGCAAGGGCAACGACAAGCCCGACGATCAGAAGCCGGAACAGGCTGACGGCGAAGGCCAGGACGGCAAGCCCGGGCAGAAAAAAGGCAAGGACAAGGACGGCAAGGGCGGCCCCGGATGGGGGCAGGACCAGACGCAGGAATCGAAGCCGATCAAGGTCGGCGACATGAAAGACAAGAACGTCATGAAAGAGGACATGACGGCTGAAGAAAAAGCGGAGATGAAGGAACGCGCCAAGAGCATGCCGAAGGTCGCGCCGAATTCCATGCAGTCCAAGGCCGGCAGCCAGCGCGGCGTGGATCTCGCGCAGCTGGCTAAGGGCGACTACAAGGACTTCAACCGCCGCTGCATCGAGCTGGCGCCTGTCATCAACCAGGTGGCCGAGTCTTACAAGCGCATCAAGGAAGAGCAGCGCCGGCAGATTCTGCAGGCAGCCAAGACGATGGATTATCTGCCGCCCGACGGGGATATTCAGGAGCGTCTGGACCGTGATCGCGTGCTGGAGGCCAAGTTCAAGAAAGTCACCAAGCAGAAACTGTCGCTGGATGACGCGAAGAAATTCCGCGACGACCACATTGCGACAACCGAGGCCACGATCGAGATGTTCGCCATGATCGACGGCTCGGGATCGATGCCTTGCCTTGATCTCGGAAACGGCGTTTCGGCGATGGACGTCGCCATGCAAAGCGCCGTCATCAATTACATGGCCTGCCGCAAGGTCGGCATTCCCGCCTACATCGTCATGTGGGGGGATTCCGAGCCGATCGTGATTGCGACCCCCGACACGCCGCTCAAGCAGGTGGGCGAGGAAGTCGAGCGCCTGCGCCGCGGCACGAACAGCGGCACCAGCCTCGCTCCGGGGTTGCAGAAGGGTGTGGAAACGATTGCGAACTACCGCAGCAAGCCCGGCACCATCAGCGGGTCGACGCATATGCTGGTCTATTCGGACGGCGATATCGGCGACCCCGACCAGACAATCAAGATGCTTGAGTGTATCGGCAGGGACAGCAAGAACCTGTCGGTCGACGTGGCGATCCTGCGTCCGGGCGCAGGCACCGGAACCCAGATGGAAAAAGCGTTCCAGGCGGCGATCGACAAGACGGGCGCCAAGCTGGTCGGCATCGTGCACGGCAACAACGCGAACGAGGTGCCGCTCGAGCTCTCGCGCCTGATGCTGCGCCGCGTGCGCAGCTTCAAGGTCAAGGCCGAAGCGGATTCGGAAAAGCGCCGGAGGCTCAAGGCGCTTCACCGGCGAATGACCGGTGAATGATTTCAAATAGGACAGCGATTTAACGGAGAGATAATAGAGGAGAGGAAAAAGATGGCCAACGAAAACAAAAAGATCTCGGAGATGACGTCCGAGGAAATCAGGGAAAAAATGAAGCCTGTGGGCCTGCCCGGGCTGCCATACCCGATGGCCATGCTCAAAAAGAGCGAGAAGGGCGTCATGACCCACGACGTCGGCGTCATTGAATCGGCGCAAAATCCGCTGCTGCTTTACACGGACCAGTCAATCGAGCGCGTGAACGGCATGCTCTTCCGCCAGATGCCCATCCCCGGCATGATGTTCATGCTGCGCGATCTCCTCACCAAAATCGCCCCCGACAGCAGAAACCGTATCATGACCGTTTTCGGCGACGCCGCCTTCGGCAAGTCGCACCTGTTCAAGCTTGTCGGCAACATGGTTCACCCGCAGGGCCCCATCTCCGTGGACTGCGGCGGCATGAACATGCGCGAAATCTTCTTCCGCACCGTCATCGACTACGGCCAGGGCGTGAAGGAGCAGTTTGAAAAGCGCGTTTCCGACGGGAAGGTTTCCCAGACCTCGCTTGACAACCTGAATGACAAATTCCCCGGCTCGGTCGTCGAGAAGGACGGCAAAAAATTCATCGACTGGGAAGCCATCGGCAAGCCGGAGCAGAAAGACGACGGCACGGGGAAAATGGTGAACAGCGAAGATCGCGGCGTTGCCCAGGAGCGCGGCGCGAAGCTGTTGAAAGCCATCTACGAAAAGGAAGGCATCGACGTCCAGAACAACGCCTTCGGCATCAAGACCGTGCCCGGCGAGTGGTTTGAATCCATCTGGACCGGCCGCCCGCTGTTCCTCGACGAATTCAACAAGTCCAAGAAGGGCACGCTCGACTCTTTCCAGACGGCGCTGCAGTTCGCCAACGGCGAGATCGACGAAGTGACGATCTACAACCCGATGGCGCAGGCCGGCGACGGCGACAGCCCGAAATCCATCACGGTCAGGCGCGATGATCTGCGCATGGGCTGGTTCGTCGGCGTCGCGGGTAACGACGCCTCCGACGGCGACACGACTCAGGAGCTTTCCGTCTCCATGCTGACCCGCCTGAACCCGATGCGCATCGGCGACCCGGAAAAGCGCGACTGGGCGCACCGTATTTCGCAGATCTGGACCGGCCTGCCGCTGGTCACGCTGTATAACATTTTCGACAAAAAGGTGAAGGCCGACCCGGTCGGCTTCTCCGAATTCCTCGTCGATTTGCGCCAGCTGGGCCTCACCGCCGCGGAGCGCAAGGCGATCCCGCCGCATGAGCTCTATTTCCTGCGCAACTACCAGGAAACGGTGCAGGCCATCAACCAGGTCTCCACATATTATGAAGACCGGCTGCAGCTTTCCGATCCGACGTCCGAAAAGTACAACCAGAAGGAATACAAGGATCTGTCGGACGAGGTTTCGGCCAACGGCAATAACATCTTCGTCAGCTTCCGCAAGCCCATCGCCGACTTCAACAAGGCGATTCAGTCGACGCCCGACGTTCGCCCCGCGGCCGAGTCCGCGTTGTCGCTCAACCTCGGCGAGGTTTTCAGGAACCTGGACCTGACCGCCATCGGCAAGGTTTCGCCCGGCTGGCACAAATTCGGCTCCAACATGGTGCGTGCGATCCAGGAAGACATCGCAAACGACACGATCGGCATGCCGCTGACCAACGCCGCGCTGATAACCCTGTGCGAGACGAACGGCATTTTCCCGCCGAACCTGAAGGAAGCCAAGCCGAGCAAGGAATCCAAACCGCTCTCCGATCTGCTCAAATACGATCCGCTCAAGGATCTGGGCGGCACCGAGGAGCTTATGGAAGTCCGCAGCGTCCTCATGGCCTGCCTGAAAAACCAGAACCCCGCGCTGAAGAAGGAAGACGATTACGTCATTCCTCTTGACGCCCTGGGCCGCGCCATGAAGGAACTGAAGGAACAGGCGGTTCCGGCCAAGTCATTCGTCGTTCCCAACGAAGATCTTTCCACCGTCACCAAGGACCCGATCGTGATGGGGCAGGCGCTGCCGAACTATGTGCTGGACGATCCGGCGAATGCCAAGGAATACAACCTTGTCGATTTCCGCACGGCGCTGGCGGCCCTGGCTGTGCCGGAATACGCGAAGGACAACCGCGCGCATATCTGGCCCGTCGAGCTGGACGATTTCCTGCCCGACGAGGTCAAGAAGGAAGTCGCCCAGGACAAGAGCCAGGCCGAAGCCATGAATACGCTCAAAGGCAAGTCGGCGATCGGCTTCGACCTGATCGTCATCTCCGCCCTGAACGCCAAGAAGGAGCAGGTTTTCATGTACGTCATCGAAGACAAGCTCCAGAACAAGGTCATGGTGGTCGGCCCCGAGGAAATCTCGAAGCCGCTGCAGTCGGAACTCGCCAAGAACGGCGTGCAGTACGTCGTGAAGGGAGACGAGGGTTCGGTGACGACCGTCAACGAATTCCTGGCCGATGGCGCAAAATTCCGCGGCCATGCAGGCAAGCTCATCCAGGGCAACACGCAGAACGTCATCGAGGGGCTTATCAAGGCGTTTTCGGCCCTCTGTGAGCTCGCGGACGTCGAAGCCGGCGCGACGCCGGACCAGATGACCGTCAACAAGGGCAGCACGCTGGGCCTCGTCATCCACCGCAGCAAATCACGCCCGGTGGTGTTTACGAGCATCGTGACGCCAAAGTCGGCTGCCAAGCGTTAATTTTGTTAAAAGGGGAGTAACAAAACATGACGATCAGTGCCAATGAAGCGCGGGAGCTGCTGGAAACGCTGGCGGTCAGCCATGCCGCCGACAAGTCCACGCACGGCCTGCAGCACGCCAGCCGCCTTGCGCGGCTGAAGGTGAACAGCTGGCAGGCGGATATGATCCGCGGCTCATCCGAAATCAGGACCGCGAATAATCCGCCCGAGCTGCGCGCCCTGATGGGAGATCCGGAGGCGACGGTGATATTTTTGCCGCAGTCGGCGATGATCACCGCTGAAATCATTGAAAGAATTTGTTCTGAAAGTTCCCTAAACAAGATGATTATTTGGGAAACCAACGACTGATTTCAGAAATTTTGCGGCACTGCATCATTTTGTGTCTTCACAGTGACACGAACTTGTGTCATACTCATCACAATATCAACCCTAACGAAGGAGGAAATGAATATGGTTTCTGCAATATCTACTGCTTCATTTCCGGGCCTCGGCTGACGACTTAAAGTCTCATCAGGCGGCCTGGATACCAAACAAACGGTCCAGGTCACAGCCGGGTTAATCAATACCTTCAACTGTTACCCAACAACAAAAACACCATCTCTCTACACTTGCCTCTGGCAGGGTCTGGATCGACAACAGGTCTTTACAAGGGAATGCGGGCGCGTTTAAGAAACGCCCTGCGCACAAGGTCATGAGTGACGAAGAAGAGAAAAAAGAACGCCAGATATCCTGGAAGGACGTCTCGCGCTTCTCGTGGCACTACTGGCGTCCGAACAAGTGGCTGGGCGCAGGCGCGGCCATGCTGATGCTTGCCTCCGTCTCGATGGACGCGATCGTGCCTGTCTATACCGGCAAGATCGTCGACGCGATGACGAACCACGCGCCGGGCGAGACCGTGGCGTGGAACGCGGCATGGGCGGCCTTCTGGGCCTTCACGCTGCTGGCGTTCCTGCACCAGATCCTGCGCATCGGCTCGATGTTCTTCTGGAACGCGTTCGCCGTGAAGAACCTGCACGCTATCGTGACGGACGGGCTGCACAAGGTCCAGCGGTTCAGTTCCGACTGGCACGCGAACACCTTTGCGGGCGGAACGGTGCGCAAGATCACGCGCGGGATGTGGGCGATGGATACGTTCGAGGACACGATCCTCATGGGTCTCCTGCCTGCCATCACGATCATGATCGGCGTGACCATCATGCTGTCCATCAAGCTCCCGCTTGTGGGGCTGGGCGCGGGCGTGATGATCCTGTTCTACTGCGCCGTGAGCATCTGGATGTCGGTGAAAATCCTGGCGCCGCGCTTCATCGCCTCGGCAGACGCCGATACGAAGGTGGGTGCGACGCTGGCCGACATCATCACGGGCAACCCGACGGTCAAGTCGTTCGGCGCCGAATCGCGCGAGGACAGGATATTCCTCGGCGTGGCGGACGCCTGGCGGCAGAAGTCGTTCCGCGCCTGGCAGACGGGCGTGACGGCGGACGCGGCACGGTCCGTGTTTCGTCTTCTGATGATGGCGAGCATGATCGCGACGACAATCTACCTGTGGAAAGTGGCGAAAGCCACGCCCGGCGACATCGTACTCGTGATCACGACGTTCTTCATCATCGGCGGCTACCTGCGCGATATCGGGATGCACATCTCGCACCTGCAGCGCTCGGTGTCCGACATGGAAGACGTGATCCTGTTCTGGATGCGCAAGGACGACGTGGTGGATTCGGACGGCTCGGTCCCGCTTGTGGTCAAGCCTTCGCGCCGCCGCGACATGATCGCCTTCGACAAGGTGGGCTTTAAATACCCCAACGGCGGAAAGTATATCTATGAGAACATGTCTCTGGATATCGGCGCCGGGGAAAAGCTCGCGCTTGTCGGTCCTTCGGGTTCGGGCAAGTCCACCTTCGTCAAGCTGATCCAGCGTCTGTATAACGTCACAGACGGTCAGATCCGTATCGACGGGCAGGATATCGCGAACGTGACGCAGGAGAGCCTGCGCCAGCAGATCGCCCTGGTGCCGCAGGACCCGACGCTGTTCCACCGCTCGCTGTCGGACAACATCGCTTACGGTTGTCCGGGGGCGACGATGGAAGATATCGTGGCTGCGGCCAAGAAGGCCTTCGCGCACGAGTTCATCGAAACGCTGCCCAAGGGCTACGACACGCTCGTGGGCGAGCGCGGGGTGAAACTCTCGGGCGGGGAGCGTCAAAGGGTCGCGATTGCACGGGCCATCCTGGCCAATGCGCCGATACTTATTCTTGACGAGGCGACGTCCAGCCTCGACTCGATTTCGGAGCATTACATCCAGCTGGCCCTGCAGGAGCTGATGAAGGACCGCACGACGATTACGGTGGCGCACAGGCTTTCGACCATCCAGAAGGCCGACCGCATCCTCGTGTTCGACAAAGGCGAAATCATCGAGCAGGGCGACCACGCCAGCCTGATGGCACGGCCGCACTCCCGGTACAAGGCGCTCTACGAAATGCAGGCGCTGGAACTCGTGCCGGACTACGACGGCGAGGCGGAAGAAGACAAACGCCTCGTCTCGGTGGCCGAATAAGCCTTAACCACCGTAAACAGAAAGCCCGCCGGTTGTAAAATCGGCGGGCTTTTTTTATTGTCATCCCGGGCCAGCGAGCAACGCGAGCGCCTGACCCGGGATCCAGGAGTGAATCCAAATTGCGCAGCAATTTGTCTTTAACGAGCGCCTTGCGGCGCGAGTAAATGCTGGGTCCCGGATCGGCGTTCGCGCTGCGCGCTCACTTGTCCGGGATGACAAGTCTCTTCACGCCGCCTCCGGCACGCCGAAGAAAATCCACTCTTCGCCGACCTTGGCGTTCGCGACGGGCATCACGATGATGCCGTCGACGGGGGAGGAGAGGGTTTCGCCGTCGTCATACTGCGCGACCGGCGTGCCTTTTTTGACGGTATCGAGATGCTGCCAGGGCTTTACGAGTTTTCCCGAGGCGCGTTTTACATGGACGGAATGCAGCTTGCAGACCTGCGGGGCAGGGGGTTCGTCGTCCGCCGCGAAGGCGCCCGTCAGGCCGAAATGCGCGAGCGCCAGGCGGATGGAGCGATATCCCACCTGCGCTGCCGCCGGGTCGTCGTGCTGCCCGCATTCGATCAGCAGCGCGAGCTTGCCCTTGTCGAAGGCATAGGTGCAGGTATCGCCTTCCCACAGTTCTTTTTTGTCGTGGTAAAGCGCGTTCCATCCCGTCACCCAGTTTTCGATGCGCATCGCTTTTGCGAAGGCGAGTTCTTCGGGCGTGCCGTATTCGACGAACAGGAACGGCTTCACGCCGGAACTGTACGAGTGAAGATCGAGCATGATGTCGCAGGTGTCGATGATCCCCGTCAGCTCGTTGGCGATGATCTGCTCATAAAGAGAAGCCATCTCGTGCTTTTTCACCACGCGGTTGAGGTTGACCTCGTAATATCGCTGGTTCAGGCGATAGGCCTCGGGGTTGCAGATGGGGACGAAAACGACCTTGCCGGATGTGAGCGAAAATATCCCGCTGCGCAGCTCCATGATCGCGCGGCCGATGGCATGCGTGCCGCATTTCTCGTTGCCGTGCACGCCGCCCAGCACCAGGAAGATGGGGCCCTTTTTACCGCTGTCGAAGGTGATGGTGTCGAGCATGCTATGTTTCCCTTTGTTACAATTCATTGATTTATGCCCTTGGCCCGCATTTGTCAAACATGGTCCTTAAGTGGTATAAAAGGCGAACCTCGGGGGCCATTTCATGAAACATTTAAAATCGCTTTTTATCGTTCTTTTTTGCATTTTTCTCAGTTGCGCAACGGCCTCCGCGGCGTCCGCCGCCTGCAAGCGGCCTGAATCCGCCTATAGCGGCACTTTCCGGGGCGTGAAGGCTGTCAGCCTCGCCATCATGAACCATCCGGGCGAGTTCATGGAGCTTCCGCCCGCGCTGGACAAAAAATTTCTCATCGACCTTTTCAGCAGCAGGATCAGGGAGCACATCATGCCCTATCTCGAACCCAACGACGAATGCAAGATCCCGGATCTGGTTCTTTTTGATAACGACAATGTTGATGACAAGGGGTACATGTGGGAATTTGCAAACCGTCCCGATACCCTGACAATCCAGCTCCATCTGCGGCACTACATGCGGCCCTATAAGGGGGCGCAGGGCGTCTTCGTCCTGGGGTTTCGCTATGTGCGTTCCGGTCCTTCGGCCCTGAAGGGCCGGGAGCTGCTGAACTGGCCGGAACAGGTCGCCTTCCCGAATAACGAGCCCGTGGAGGCCATCGAAGAACATGTCACGAAACTGGCCGGCCATATTTTCATCCTCGCGCCCGGCAGCGACACCATGAATCCCGACATCGGCAAGTCGGTTGAGGAAATGTTCAAGAGCTCGAGGCCCAAGCCCAACGATAAATGGATTCCCCTCCCACCGCCACCGGAAGAAAAAAGACCTGCGCTTGATATTGTGGAATAGGATATAAATAAATGTCATTCCCGCGAAAGCGGGAATCCAGTACCGTAGTTATAAAAACGCGGCTCGGGGGAATGAGTGGGCGGTTGTTCAGTTTGCATTCTGTTCATACAAGTCAATCCAAACTGGAGTGAAGATTGCGAAGATGAGGTAATGTGTCTCCAGAGTTCTCTTTGCACTGATCACTCAGCTTCCTTTTGGATGCCCGTTCTTTTGATTTCGCCCGGCTTGCCTTTGAAATAATTTAATCGAATAATGACAATCAAGTCATTAACCTTTGAATACATGGATAAGCCCCGATGCGGCGACCAGAAAACAAATACGCGAAGGTCCTATACGCCCTGTCTCTCCTTGCGGCGCTGATCCTTGCGCTCTGGCTGAAGAATATGGGTGTCTCGGGCTCAAAAGGGGGCTCCGGCTCAAAACTCGCTGAAGTAATCGCTCAGGCGGAGCGCGGGGACACGTCCGCGCAAATGGCCCTTGCCAATGCCTACCGCCATGGCGTGGGCATGGGGTCGGAGGACTTTACTTATTCTAGGCTTGGCGATGTCCCCAGAGACCCGAAAGAGGCGCTAAAGTGGTACAAAAAGCTTGCGGACAGCGGCATCGGTCCCGCACACGATGCCTTGGGCAAAATGTATGAAAGAGGGGAAGCCATGCAGGCGGACCTTGCGGAAGCGGCGTGGCACTATCGCGCGGCCGTCGACCTCAGGTATGACCGTGCGCGATTGCCGCTGGCCGAAATGTTGCGGGAGGGACGGGGCCTCGATAAGGATGTCCCGGAGGCGATAAAACTTTTCCGCTTGGTGTGCGAGGATCGAAAACATTTTTCAGTGCTTGAGCGTGAACAGGCATGCAAGCATTTGGGCGAGATTTTCGAACGCGGTGAAGGCGTGCCGCAAGACTTTCTTCAAGCCTTTGTAGCTTATGGCCTTGCCGAAGTCGCCAACGGTGGGCGTGCGGATGCGCTTCCGCTGCTGGCGATGCAGATGTCAGGCGACCAGATTGCGCAGGGTAACCGGATGTTTTTCGAGGCGACGCGCAATTCTTCCGTCCCCGGTGGATCTCATATTTTTTACCTCATGGCAGAGAACTATTACTACGGTAAGAATGCCGTGCCGAATGATTTCGCCAAGGCAGCCGAACTGTTTCTGAAGGCAGCCCGGATGGGTCATGCCGAGGCCGCCAACTACATGGGCACCATTTATATGGAGGGTCGCGGCGTCGAGAAGAATCCTGCGGAGGCCTATTTTTGGTGGACGATAAGTTTCAAGCGCAACAAGGATGATGACCATGACCGCCTTGCAGACCGCAGCCTTGAGAACCGGCGTCAGGCGCAGGAAATGCTGACAAAGGAAGATATCGAACGTCAGGAAAAGCGCGCTGCGGCATGGACGCCAGAATACCTACCCTTTGAGGACAGGTGAATTCTGTAGGAAATCAAGGGGCATAATACTCAATTTCTGATAAAGCACACGCAGGAAATTTATCCAGCGCGAAAGACAGCCGCCTAGCTATCTGCATAAGCCACGTTTTTACAACAACGGTACTGGATTCCCGCGTTCGCGGGAATGACATTTGGAGGAGACCTTTTTACGGTTGCAGGTCAAACCCCTTTCCTTTCTTCGGCGAAAACAGGAACGTCTGCTTCAGTGTCTTCTCCATGTCGTTGCCATTCGCGGCGAAGGCGGCCAAAGCCTCGTCCGCTGGGGTGATGCCGGATTTGACCTGGGCTTCGAGGTGGTCGAGCATCGGCAGCGCCGTGGGCTCGACGTTGGCGAGGCCTTTTTTTGAAATCGCGATGAGGTCTAGGGCGACTTCCTGTGCGGTTTTGCCGTGGATGGTGGCGTGCAGGCCGTCCTTCGCGACGGAATTCCGGAAGGCGGTCCGCTCGCTGTTTTTCCAGTCGGCCACATAGTCCTGCGCTTCCTTGAACGCGTCCTTGTCGTAGAAGAGGCCAACCCAGAAGGCGCCCAGCGACATCCAGTGCTGGGGCGAAGGGCCGAGGTCCGCGGCCCGGAATTCGAGCAGCAGGTTCGGCTTCAGCAGCATTTCGGGCTTGATGCCCGTGGTGTGGTCGAGCAGGTCGGCCTTGCTTAAATACTGCTCGTTCACGGGCAGATGTGCGAGTTCGGGCAGCGGCTTGCCGACCATGTCGATAAAGGGTTTCGGCGCGACCGCGATATACTGGTCGTTCCGAACGACAAAGCTCATCGGCACCTGCAGCACATGCGCGGCCCAGTCGTGCAGCGTGAAGTCCTTGTCGAACAGCTTGTCCGGCACGCTGTAGTAGGGCGAGTCGAGCGCCAGCAGGTTCTGCCGCCGCCACGATTTATAACCGCTGTCCTCGCCCATCGAGAAGGGCGAGTTCGCGAACATCGCGGCCGCCACGGGCTGCAGCAGCAGGCCGAGCTTGAAAGCGCCGAAGGCGTCATCCATGCATTTACCATCCAGCGTTACCTGCACGCTGGAGCTCTGGCCCCAGGCGGCGAAGCCCCGCTCGGCTTCGAACACGGGCTTCAGCGCCGCGAACCGCGACCGCTCGGAAATATACGGGCAGTCTTCAATCGCGACATGCGGGTGGAAGCCGTAGGGCACGACATCGACGCCCAGTTTCTTGCTGATGGGCGAGAGGTCCGCGCAATAGGCGTTGATGTCGGTTTCCAGCTGTTTCAGCGAGGTCCGGGGGGCGCTGGCGAATTCGATCTGGCCGCCCGGTTCCAGCGTCACATTGCCGCTTTCGCCTTTCAGGCCCGTCACGACGCCGTTCTCGATTTCTGCCGGCTGCCAGGCGTCCTTCTTGCACAGCGCGTTGAAAATCGCGGTGATGCTCTTTTTGCCCTTGAACGGGATAGGCTCGAGGTTTTTCTTTTTCACGAAGGGCATTTCGACCTCGATGCCCATTTTCTTTTCGGCAGGCTTCACGCCGTTACCCGCAAAGAGTTTCACGGTTTCCTCGACCAGATGGTCCTTCACGAGGATTTCATGTGAACCGTTTTGTTTCGTAGACATTTTTATCTCCAGTAAAAAGTAAAATACGCCCTTGAAGCGGGCCGCTTTTTTGATGTTTCAACGATGTCTTGGACTACTGCCCGTTTACAGGCAAAGGCTCCGGACTGCAGCGCTCAACGCCGCAGCGGTCGTCGGGCGCGGGGAGCGGTGAAGTAGAGGTAAGAAGCGGGGAGGGCTGTCATGTCACACGCCCCCCGGCTTGAACTGTTTTTTCCGGGGCGCCCGGAAGCAGATGTTCTGGTTGGCGGCGTTGAAGCTGACGCCGACGTAGCCTTTTCTCAGCAGCGCCTTCTGGTGCAACAGCTGGGACATATGGCAGGTCGCGCTCTTCGGGGCAGCGGCCTTGTTGAAGTCCGGCTTTGCCCGCCGGTTGATGAGATGCGTGACCGACGCATGCATGTTGTAGACGTCGGAGTTGTCGGTGCCGTCGTGGCCGATGCTGTGGATCTGCAGGCCTTCTTTCATGAAGACGGACCAGCTGTGGTGGTTCTGCACGGTGACTTCCGCGACGGCATGCGTCCGGCCTTCTTTCTTGGCGATGGCCAGCCATTCGTCGACCATCACGGTCATGAGATTGTTGCCCCGGGCGGCGGGATCGACGATGACGCCCTGGATCGTCGTGATCTTTTCCGGCTCCACGTCCAGTTTCATGTCGGTCATGCCGGTATCGGGATAGAGCCGCGTCGGGTTGACGACAACGCTCTGCGCGACGAGTTTTCCGTCCGCCACCACGCCCAGCACGATATTGCCATGCGCGAAATGTTTGTTGAGGAATTCCGGCGTCTTGTGATGCAGGTAGGTCTGCTGCTCCGGCGTCAGCGCCGCGAAGGCCACGTCCTGCAGGCCCATCATTTGCGGGATGTCCTTGGGCTGCAGCAGGACAAGCGCGTACTGGCCGCCCGATTTTTTCATCGGGCCGGTTTTGAGGATTTTGTTTGTGCTGATGTTGATGTCTTGGTTCACTTCAGGCTAGCTCCAGTAAGAAAAATCAGGTTAACGGTCTCTAGTGAGGTCGTTAGTACCGGTTCTTTGGAGTTTGCCCGTTTTCAAGACGAGGAAGGCTCCACCCGCGGTCAGCGGCGTGGACGTCGTTTCAGCCCGTTCGCCTTCAGAACGGAGCCAGGTGGGAGGTCAGAATATTTCATTTCAATAATCATAATGCGATTACTTTATCGTTGATTCGGTATTTCGTCAAACAATTTAACCCCGTTTCCATTTTTATCCTGTAGTTTCAACGGCTTTTTGCTTGCATTGAAATCGCGTTATGGTCTATTAACTTGTCTGTGGCAGAGTCTGGGAACGAATTTTTGCGGAGAGTGAAGAGATGAAAAAATATGTGGTTTTGACGGCGCTTGCGCTCGTCCTGAGCGCGTCTTCTTATGCGCGCGCAGAGACCCCCGGCGGCATCCAGAGCACGCAGACAGCTGTTGAACGTGCAGCTCAGGCGATGGGCTGGGAGCCCTCCGCACCCGCGCCGCAGATGGCCGCGGATAATACGATGGCGCCCATGCCGTCTGACGCCGCAACTCCTACGGATGAAGCGCGTCCTGCAGCGCCCGCAAAGGCTGACAGCAAGCAGCTGCCCGCAGGCCTCGTCATGAATGGTCCCCGCAACGAAGAAGAATACAAGGCGCTGCACCGTAAGAAGAAGCGCAAGAAGAAGCCTGCGGCAGCAGCAGCGCCCGCCGCCGTCGCAGCGCCGGCACCCGCCGTAGAAGAAGCCGCGCCGCCTGCTGAAGTGGCCGCTCCGGCACCCACTCCGGCCCCGGTGGAAACGCCTGCGCCAGCCCCTGACATGGCTGCGCCGGCACCGGCTCCGGCGCCGGAAATGCCCGCGCCTGAGACTGCGCCGCAGCTCCTGATGCCCGCGCCGACCATTCCTGGCGCGCCGTAAGGCATTGATATAAAGGCATAAAAGGCTTTCTTAACCCGATCGGGCGTAAACTATAGGTACGGACCGGCAGGGGACGGCGTTTCCCCATGGGGGATTGCATGAACAAATTCATCGTCATGACGGCTCTCGCACTGATCCTGAGCGCATCGGCGGCGCAGGCGGAATATACCGGCGGCGGCGCCATCGCGCCCAGCGGCGGCGTGACAACGCCCAAGGCCTCTCTGTCAATTTCCGGCAAGAACGTCGATGACGCCAAAGAGGCCGTCAAAGAGCGCTGGCAGAACTTCAAGAACAACCATGCCGAAGACTGGGAAAAGCTCGAAGCCGCGCGCCGCGCGCGCTGGCATGGCGCCAAAACGGATACCGCAGCGCCTGCGGCGGGGGATGGAAACGATGATTCCGGCGGCTGGAATGGCGGAGAAGAGGCCACCGGCAGCGCGTCTGCAGAAGGCGGCGAGCCTGAAAGGCGCCCCTCCAAATGGGAGACGATCAAGACCAGTCATCCGGATGCCAAAGAAGCCTTAAGGGGCGGCGCGGAGAACGCCAAGGGCCATCTGGGCGAGGCCAAAGACCAGATCAAGAATACCCTCCACGAATTCAATGAAAAGCATCACGACAACATGGACGCCGCCAAGGACAACTACCGGCAGTGGAAAGACGAGCATCAGGACACCATCGATGCCGTCAAAGACCATGCTGCGGAGTGGAAGGAGAACCACCAGGGCACCATCAGCGCCACCAAGGGCAAAGTGGAGGAATGGAAGGACAATCACCAGGACACCATCGACGCCGCCAAGAGCAAATGGCAGGACTGGAAGGAGCGGCATTCACGGCAGTAGAGCCTTGAAATTGTTCAGAAGCCTGCCGTCTGGCGGGCTTTTTCTTTTTGCTGGACTTTTATTTACATAACGTGTTAAAACGGACGGAACTGGGATAGCTTTCAACAACCAGATTTTCAAGATCCAGAGGGTGCATGACCGACAACAAAGAGCCGCAGGCGAAGATCGTCAGCCGCAGGAACGTCTACAAAGGCTTCTTCACCGTCGAGGAGCTCGACATCGAAATGGACCGTTTCGACGGCGGCACGCAGCTCACAAGGCGGCTGAATTTCGAGCGCGGCAACGCGGTCGCCATCCTCGCCTACGACCCGGCGCGCGACGAAGTCATCATGATCAACGAGATCCGCCCGCCGATGCTCGTGCGCGGCGACAATCCGTTCAACGACTCCCTTTCCGCCGGCATGATCGATGACGGCGAGACGGCGGTGGAAGCCGCCGTGCGCGAGATGCATGAGGAAACCGGCCAGGAGCTGAAAAATCCCGTGCTGATCCACCCGGGGCTTTACGCCAGCGCGGGCGGCACGTCCGAAAAAATCGCGCTGGTCATGGGCTTTGTCGATACGTCGCTGGCCGGCGGCATCCACGGCGAGGCCTCGGAGGGCGAGAACATCAAGACCGTCGTCGTCAAGGCCGACGAATTTATCGCGCGCGCCGAAGACGGACGTTTGATGGACATGAAGAGCATCGCCTGCGCGCACTGGCTGGCCGTGCATCGCGACGAATTGCGCAAGGGGGTGACACCGGACGAGACGCCGCTGCCGCCTCCTCCGCCCGCCAAAAAACTGAATGCCAAAATCTTAAACCGGCAGGACTTAAGCCAAGGCGTCTTCAAGATCGAGATGCTGGAGATCGAGATGGACAAGCACGAGGGCGGCACGCAGACCCTCAAGCGCCTGAACTTCGAGCGCGGCGACGCGGTGGCCGTCATCGGCTATGACCGCCAGCGCGACGAAATCCTGATGATCCGCGAGCTGCGCTCCGGCATCCTCGCCGCGGGCGAAAACCCCTTCACCGACACGCTGCCCGCCGCGATGGCGGGGGGCGATCCGCTCACGACCGCCGTCGGCCTGATGGACCGCAAGACGGGCAGCACGCTCAAGGATGCGAAACTCGTTCACGCCGGCGCCTATGTCAGCGCGGGCGGCACCTCCGAAAAAATCGCGCTCGTCGTCGGCGAGGTCGATACGTCGAAGGGCGGCGGCCTCAACGGCAGCGCCGCGAAGGCGGAGAATATCCTGACCGTGGTGGTAAGCGCCGAGGAATTCCTCAAGCGCGCCGAAGAAGGCCGCGTGAACGACATGAAGACCTTCACCATGGCGCAGTGGTTCGCCAAGCATCGCGACGAATTCAGGCCGGAAGTGACGCCGGAAGCGACTGCGACGAAGACGCCTCCCGCGAAAAAGATTTCATACGGGCCCGGAAGATAGCGGGGGTTCGAATAATGATTATTGGTCAATTAAGGCAACCTCTAAAAACTCCCGCTTGTCATTCTGAGGGAGCGTAGCGACCGAAGAATCTCCCTTGTTTTCAAGCACCTGAGATTCTTCGCTGCGCTCAGAATGACAAAACATGGGGTTTTTAGAGGTTGCCTTAAGTATAGTGTCCCTAGATTAGTCAGGATGTTATTTGCCACGCGACCTTCACGACTTTTCCGGCTTCCGCACTACCCCGAACATTGGCGTGACCACGATGGGCTAAAGACCCTGTAAAAACTGGCAATTTTATTTTACGAAAAGCAGCTCCCGCTTGCTGAAGAAAGAACTCGCAACAGGGCGCGCCGTTTTGTATGCTGCATTGCAATAAATGCATTTCTTTTGTTCAACCGATAAAGTGGAGACAGCATATGTACACCAGCTTTTTTAGAACCATCAACGATTACACCCGGCAGAGCCTGCAGCAATGGCAGAAGATCGGGGAGACCGGCTTCGGGATCGCCGGCAATCTGCTTCAGACGCAAATCGAACTGGCCGCCAATCTGGCCGATATCGCCGCTTATCATGCGGCCAGTATTTTCGAAGCCAAAGACGCCGGAGAAATCGCTTCCCGGCAGGCGGGCATGGTTGAGGAGTCGGGAAAAATCCTGATCGAAACCGTCCATTCGACCTCGGAAATCCTCGCGGAAGCGGGCAAGGCCTACGGTGAAATCTTTGAAACGTCGCTGGAGAAAAACGCGGCGGTGTCAAAGACCGCCAATACTTCCAAGGCGCAAAAGAGCGCTGCCTGAAGACTGTCGCCGGACGCATAAGAAAAGCCTGCGCTGTAAGAAGCGCAGGCTTTTCGCGTTGACTTACGCCTGTGTTTCCTTGCGTTTACCCCCGCTCACGACAAGCTGTCAATCGTGAACTGTGAAGCACAAATCAATCCAGCCTTGGCTTCGATATCAAAGTGCCTTTGACGTCCTGCCCTTTATAAGAGCCCGTTACTTTCACATAGGTGACATTCATCTCGTCAACCGGGTGGTATCTGGTCGTCTCGGTGATCTTGACCTTGTCCTTCGTGGCGCGATGTTCAAATTCCCTGACTCTTGCGCCTTTTACGGCGGCCAGGTCCTTGGTCATTTTCCATTCCTTGCGGTCGCTGCCGACAACCTCGTTAAAAGCCCATTTAAGGTGGGCGGCTGTCCTTGCACTGATTTTTCCCATGTCATGTTCTCCGGTGCGATTTGAATTTGAACGGAGTTCCCGGCGACAAAATGGGGCGATGGATGCCCCGGCTCGAGACTGCACGGAGCATACCGATATCCAGCACTATGTCAATAGGCGCGGACTGGCATCCAGGGAGCGGAGAGGGGTCTTTCCATCGTCCGCAATCCCGGCGGTGACAGGCCAGAAGAGACTATTCCCAGGCTTGCACGCACCGCGTCATTGCAGCTTGTCCTTGTCAGACCCCAGCACATTGATGCCCGGAACCTTGACGTCCTTGAGGTCGATGGCGTCAAGCTTCCCGTCCTTGCCGATGACGCCCGTGACGATCACGCGGTCTCCCTCGCGGAAGCGCGCGTCTTTCAGGCCGTCGGTGTTGAACACCTCGTCGCAGACCTGCGCGTGATGGGCATCCGGAACATGCTCGATATACCCTTCGAGCGAAATATATCCGGGGGCGAAGTCATCGTCCGGCTTTTCCGACACGCGCGTCACGTGCAGGGAATTGTCGCGCCAGGCGCCGACGGCTACCAGGTCCTCGCCGGAAGGCGGGAGCTTTACCCCCTTCGGCAGGGTAATGGGCGTTTTGCCGATGAGCATGTGCTCCTTTTCGTCCATCGTCAGGTGGCCCGCGACGCGATCCGGCTGCTTGGCGCCTTTCGCGACGATGCTTGTGGCGACGATGCGGCCTTTCAGGTCGCGCAACCCGCCGACGCGCACGCCGAGCCCGACGGACAATTGCGGATAGCCGGACAGATCGGCAAGGCGGATGCTTTCGCCCATGACCTCGATCGTGCCGGTTTCAGGGCTCACGCCGCTCACGGGGCCTTCCAGCATGTGGATCAGGCTGATTTTCCGGGCCTTGAGGGAAGAAACGCCCGGCGTCTTTTCCGCCTCGACCTGCACCAGCTGTCCCAGCTGCAGCTCTTTCGCAGACGACGTCCCCGCGCCGTCCTTTACGGGCGTATCGTCTGCATAGGTGATATGCAGCCCGTTCACGCAGAGGCTGCCGTAGGCGTAAATCGTGCCGATGACATAGATGGTGGAGGCCGTATTGGGGCCGGCCTTGCGGTTGTCGATGCCGGTGCCGCCGATTCCGTCATCGCCGTTCGTGCCGGTAAGACCTGTGCCGCCGATGCCCCGATCGATGTAGCCGTCCGGCATCGGGCAGGCGTCTGTTTCGGCCCGCGCGGCGGGCATCTGCTGCATCAACAGGAAACAGGCCAGGAAAAAGACTTTAATGATTGTCTGCATTTGGCGTTTCCTCGTCATACATATACAGGCCGATCGTCATGCGGCGGTTGTTTGTTCCCGGAGTTTTGGCGGCTTCTCCTGACAGCTCTTCCGCGTGCCGGTATACTTTCTTCAAAAACTCCATGCCGTCTGTGTTCAGGATTTCCCGGAGCGCCGCGAGGCCTTCCGGCGACAGTCCGCCGTGAAAGGCGCTGCGCTCGAAAAAGGGAGACGGCGTTTTCTGCATGTTTTCCGCGCCGGCCGACAAGTGGGCGCCGAGGTTGCGCTCGAACATCTTCAGTTTTTCCGCGAAGTCCTGGCTGGGGATGAAGGCCTCCGTCTGCAGGCGCAGCATTCCTGCTTCATCCGCGGCGATAATGCCCAGCCGCTTCAGCTCGTCCAGATAGGCCCGTGGGCGGATGTCCGTCGAAAGGCCCTCGACCAGCGCGCTGAAGCTGGCCTCCGGATGCTCCGCGGAATAGGGCAGGGCCTTCGGCTGGCCGTCCTTGCCCAGGTACGACGGGTTACAGATCCACTCCGCGACGACAGCCGCGCCGGCCGGCAGGTTCTTCGGGGCGGGGGGCACATGGGACAGGTCATTTTCCCGCTGCAGAAACGCGGCGATGTCCTTGCGATGCACGCCCGTCAGGATGGTCAGCTGGCTGGCGGTCGGTTTTTCGTGGTGGTTTTTCATCATGTCTCTGCCTGCGGCGAAAAATACTTCCTTCCCGATGTCGCAGAACTCGCGGTAGGTGATGCCGTGCGACAGCATCAGCCTGACAAGGGGCAGGATGATTTTTCCAAGGGCCTTTTTCAGCAAAATTTTCTTGTCGTCTGTCATTTAAATATATTCGTCCATTCCGCTTTGGTAGCCAAATGTTTCTGCATTAAACGGGCCATTCTTGATCTGGGAGGTTGACACAGTCATCAAATCAGGTGTATATTTTAATTATGTGGGAAAAAATCCCACATAGCAAGAAGATTATGATATAACCTTTATACTTCAATAAGTTAACTGGATACACCGAGGGAATCAGCGGAAATAAGTAAACAATAACAACGCGCAAATCAGAACAAGGAGAAAAAAAATGAGTGACGGGAATGACGACATTTTTGGAGATTCATCCGACGACATCCTGGATGGCGGTTTGGGTGATGACAGCCTGAGCGGAGGCGGAGGCAACGACGACCTGAACGGGGATGACGGCGACGACTCCCTGGACGGCGGACTGGGCGATGACATCCTGGATGGCGGGCTTGGTATCGACTCCCTCTCCGGCGGCAGCGGCAACGACGACCTGTTCGGGGATGACGGCGATGACTCCCTTGACGGAGGAGTGGGCGACGACAGCCTTCAGGGCGGTCTTGGCTCCGACTCTCTCAGCGGCGGCAGCGGCAACGACGATATTAACGGGGAGGACGATGACGACTTCCTGGATGGCGGCCTGGGTGACGACAGCCTGCATGGCGGGTTCGGCATCGACTCCTTAAGCGGCGGGAGAGGCAACGACGACCTGAACGGGGATGACGGCGATGACTCCCTGAATGGCGGCGTCGGAAACGATCATCTCAGCGGGGGCGTCGGAAACGACGACTTGATTGGCGATGTCGGCATCGACAGCCTCTCCGGCGATGACGGAGACGACTTGCTCGACGGCGGCAACGGCAATGACTCGCTAAGCGGCGGCCTGGGAAGGGACGACCTTCTTGGCGGCAACGGCATTGACAGCCTCTCCGGCGAAGATGATGACGACTCGCTCGACGGCGGCAACGGCAACGATTCCTTAAGCGGCGGCGCGGGCTCAGACGATCTCGTTGGCAGCAACGGCACCGACAGCCTTTCCGGCGACGACGGGGATGACTCCCTCGATGGCGGACTCGGCAACGACTCCCTGAACGGGGGCGACGGGATGGATGATCTTTCCGGGGGAACCGGAACGGACTTCCTGTCGGGAGGCCTGGGCGATGATTCCCTGGACGGTGGCCTGGGACACGACTTCCTGACCGGCGG
>SCTB01000029.1 GCA_004297545.1 Alphaproteobacteria bacterium | reverse complement strand
CCCGCCGCCGCGCCTGTAGCTCCTGCGAAACCGGTGCCCGCCGTGCCCGCCAATGCGATCATCAGCCAACCGCCGCGCACGGAGTCCGCAGCGCCGCGGGTGGAACATCGCGACCTGCACCAGATGCCGCCGATTATCTCCAGCCCTCCCGATGCGAAAGCGCCGCCCGCCGCGCAAAGCCAATCCGCTCCTGCTCCTGCCGCCGCTCCGGTTCCGCCTGTAGAGTCAGCGCCCGCGCATGACATCGATTATATGCGCGAGTCGCATGCCGCCCCCGATGCGAAGCAGCCGCCTGCGCCGGCTCCTGCAGTTGTTTCGGCGCCCGTCGCGGATACTGTCAAAGCCACACCGGCGCCCACGCACAAAATCATTTCCACACCGGAACCTGCGATCGTATCCACTCCGGTTCCGGAGCCTGCCGCACGGGTTGTTGCAGCACCGGCGGCTGAAAATCGCCCGGTAGCAAGTCCCTTGCCGGATATCACGGTCGTGCACGAGGCCGACAATCCGGAGGTCTCGGAACCCGCGCCCGTCGCCCAGCCCGCGCCGCGCCCGCGCGGACCGCGCGACGAGCCGCCGACGCTTCCTAAATCCGGAAAGCCCGGCCATTCCACCGTCGATTCAATCCCTGCATTTGCGCAAGCGGCAAGGCCTGTTCCCACTGCCGAACCTGCGCCGCAAACCTCGGCGTCGCCGCCGGCGCAGTTTGAGGCCGCGTCCGCGGCAGCACCGGTGACGGCCTCTCCCGCGGTGACCGCCCCGCCGGAAGAGATGTCCATGCCCGTCGTGCCGACGATGGCCGACCTTACCCTCGCCTTTCCCGGAAACTCCAGCGACCTGACGACCGAAACGCAGAAGAAACTGGATTCAGTCATTCGCCAGATGAAGGACATGGGCGAAGGGCGTCTGCAGGTTCGCGGTTTTGCAACCGGCGAGGACGGCAGCAAATCAAGCGCGCGTCGTATCGCCCTCTCCCGCGCGCTGTCCGTGCGTTCCTATCTCATGGATAAGGGCATCAAGGCGACGCGCGTCGACGTCCGCGCCATGGGCAGCGAGACGGAACGCAGCCCGCTTGACCGGGTCGACCTGATATTCGCAAGGTAATCAACCCGCCTTCAGGTCCATCTGCAGCCCGGCAAGATGGGTATAAAGCCCCTTCTGGGCATAGAGCTGGGCGTGGGAACCCTCGGCCACGATGCGGCCGTTATCCATGACGATAATCCGGTCCGCGTTCTGCACCGTGGAAAGACGATGCGCGATGATCAGCGTCGTGCGCCCCTGCATAAGATGCTTGAGCGCCTTGTGCACGGCGATTTCATTCGCGGCGTCAAGCGCCGAGGTCGCTTCGTCGAGCAGCAGTATTTTGGAGTCCTTCAGGATCGCGCGCGCGATCGCGATGCGCTGTTTCTGCCCGCCGGAAAGGCGGTTGCCGCGCTCGCCCACCATTGTGCCGTAATTCAGGCTCATCGCGGAAATGAAATCATGCGCCTGCGCCAGCTCGGCCGCGCGGCGCACCTCGTCGTCTGAGGCGTCGGGCTTCGCCATGCGGATGTTCTCGGCCACCGACATGGACAAAATCGCCGGGTCCTGCGAGACGACGCTTAAGTGACGGCGCACGTCGCGCGGATCGCATTCGGCGATATTGACGCCGTCGATGCAGATGGAGCCCGCCGCGGGATCGTAGAAGCGCTGCAGCAGCTGGAATATCGTCGTCTTGCCCGCGCCGCTCGGCCCCACCACCGCGACAACCTCGCCGGGCGCGACGCGGAACGACGCCTCGTGCAGCGCCTCGTGCCCCGGGCGCGCTGGGTAGCTGAAAGTGACGTTCCGGAACTCCATCTCGCCGCGGATTTTTTCCGGCAGCGGACGCGGCGCGGCGGAGGTCTGAAGTCCCGGCCGCGTGTTCAGCAGGTCCATGATGCGGTCGGCGGCGCCGCTGGCGCGGCTGAATTCGCTCAAGGCCTCGCTGATGGCCGTCACGGCGCCCGCGACCATGGTCGCGTAGAAAATGAAAGCCGACAGATCGCCCGGCGTCATGTCGCCCGCAAGAACCTGGTAACCGCCGCGCCACAACACCACGCCGATACCGCTCATGACGGTCGCGATGACATAGGCCGTCAGGATCGCGCGGTAGGCGACGTACTTCATCGCCGCTTCGAAGACATCGTCCGCCATGGCGCCGAATTTGCGGGCGGCCTCGCCTTCGTAGCCGAAAGACTGGATGGTCTGGATGCCCTGTAGCGTTTCCTGGCTGTAGGCGCTGACATCGCCGATGCGGTTTTGCGTATCGCGCGACCGCGCGCGCACGCGCCGGCCGAAATAGACGATGGGGCCGATGACCAGCGGCACGATCAGGAGCACGGCGAAGGTCATGCCCGGGCTGACGACGCACAGCATCGCGATGCCGCCCAGCATCATCATCGAATGGCGGAACACCATCGGCAGGTTCGTCGTGATGACGAGCTGGAGCACCGTCGTGTCGGCGTTGATTCGGGAGACCTGGTCGCCGGTCTGGTGCTGCTCGAAAAACGCGGGGTCCAGCGAGAGCAGATGCGCGTATATCTTTTTGCGCAGGTCGTTGATGACGCGCTCCGCCACCTGATAGACAAGCTTCAGGCGCACGAACGAAGCGCCCGCCATCAGCAGGATCACGCACAAGAGGACAAGCAAAGCATCGTTGAGGAACTTGCCGCTGTGATCGGCGAAAGCGCGGTCGACAATCTCGCGCAGGCCCTGCCCGATCGCCAGCATGCCGCCCGCCGAAACCAGCATCGCAAGCACGCCCAGCGCCAGCCGGAAGCGGTGCGGGCGCAGCAGCGGCCATAGCAAGCGCAGCGGCTTTTCCGCCGCCTGCTGCAGTCTTGAATGCTCGATCAACTCTTCCATCATGACCTCTTGCAACGCCTTGAAAGGGCATTGGACGCCCTTCCGAGGCGCTTTTTAGCACAGTTTAAGGGCCCTTTTCCCTTTATTTACGCGCATAAAACGCATGAAAGAAGGGGTAAGAGAGGGCCTGTGGAGGGGACATGCAGCGCACATCAAGCGCCATATCTCCCCCTCTGGAGGGCCACAAGAGTGGACACACTGCATCCACCCCGCCCCGATATGTAAATTATGTAAAATGCCTTCCATGCCCGCCGGAAAACATTCCTTGTGACATGCGCCAGCTCCCCCTCAAAGTCAACAAATTGCTTGCATATTACGCGAAATGGCTGTAATTAAACCAACCTGTGGCGTCATCCGTGAAGGTGGCGGCCAATGGAATTTTAGGAGCTACCCATGAAAGAGAACATTCATCCGGACTACCATGAAATCAAAGTCATCATGACGGATGGCACGGAATTCACGACGCGCAGCTGCTGGGGCAAGCCCGGCGAGACGATGCGCCTCGACATCGACCCCCTGAACCACCCCGCCTGGACGGGCGGCACGGCCAAGGTGCTCGAAAAAGGCCGCCTGGCCAAGTTCGGCAACAAATACGCCGGCCTCGGCGTCGCCGCCGCCGGCAGCGCGAACGAAGCCATTCAAAAAGGCGCGGAAGCGAAAAAAGACAAAGAAGCCGCCAAGAAATAATCACGCGATCCTTGAGTCGCATGAAGAAACCGCCCGGGGCATGACTTCGGGCGGTTTTTGTTTTGAAGCCTAAATTTGATAATTAAAGAGCTAGGTGTCTGTCCCTAGAATTCCGCAGTTGCATCTTGCTAGGCCATTGCTTCTTTGATCATTGAAAATGCGTTTTAATAATTGACGTGAAGGAAATATCGAAATCTCTGCCATAAGTCACGAAATCAACCCAATCTTTCGTAAAATAAAATTCTTTCTTTCTCGTTCAATGGCACGCCCGCGTGTATATTTATTTAATCGGTTACTAACCAATATAGGCTTTAACTTGGCAGGGCATATTGCGGAACCCCATATACATATACATAAACTGTACGTAAGGCCAGTTTCTCAGATTCCCTCAAGAACAGCCTTTTCAATCACGACCATGATTTAGATGGCGACTTGGTAAAATGGAAAGCCGCGATGGTGGATTCTAAACTAGTAAAAGAAATTAATGATTATCGGGTGGATATTTCGCGAGCTAACAACGAATCTGCCAAGATTTCTCTGTTGACCAGTTTGTTGACTAGATTATTTGATAGTCCCGATGCAAAGGAAATTATTAAGCAGTTTTCTTTTGGTACTGAAAAAAAAATTCTAAACATCTCACGTCGAGGTAAGGCCTCACAAAGAGGTAGGGCCGATACACTTTACCAAAGGATCATTATTGAGTTTGAAAAGGATTTAAACGCAACGGAAAATCATGCGAAGGAACAGCTCGCTGATTATCTGTCAGGCGTTTGGAACAGCGGCGATACCTATAATTACACACTCATTTCTTCAGATTGCACAACTTGGATTGTTTATGCACCAGACATTACAACGGCAGAAAAGTTAAATGCAAAAAAGCACATCAGTGCTAATGATATTATCCTTGAACAGAAATATCGGCTGACATTAACTCAAAATAATGCGGAAGATTTTTACTATTTCCTTGATACTTATCTTTTCAAATCGGATAAGCGAAAAGCTACACTAGACAATATACAAAGGGATTTTGGACAAACTTCAGATACGTTTATTGAAGTTTATAGGCATTGTTACGACTATTTTCAGTCCGTCAAACACAGTGGAGAAGTCAAAGTAGCATTTGAGCAATGGCAAAGATTCCTTAGTATAGCTTACGGCTCTTTTGATGCATCCGAACGTATCTTTGTTATTCATTCTTATCTGAGCGTTTTTGCGAAGATGCTGGCATATGAAATCATAACGCGCGATGACTATATAGATGATAATGAGCTAAAAGGGATTATTACGGGCTCGATATTCCAAGTTCACAACGTGGAAAATTTCACTGACAACGACTTTTTTCATTGGGTTGGCTCTGACGAAGCTTTTAAAAACCTTAAAATAGCCTTTCGAGCCATCTCAACGAAAATTGGCGCTTATGATTTCACGAATGTAGCTGAAGACATTCTCAAGGGCGTCTATCAGGAGCTTATTGATCGAGATACAAGACATTCTCTTGGTGAATATTACACGCCTGATTGGTTATGTGAGCATATCGTTGATAACCTTGAAATCAAAAAGCATGCTAAATTAATGGACCCGGCGTGCGGCAGTGGGTCCTTCTTACGTGCTGCAATCAGGCGTCTACGTAGGGACCATCCAGGTTTGACGGCAAATCAACTGGCAAGCCAAGTATGTGGGATTGACATCCATCCTCTGTCAGTTCTTATCGCAAAAACAACCGTGCTTTTGGCATTAGGGGATACAATTCAAGAAGCAAAGCAACCTATAACATTGAACGTGTATCTTGCAGATACATTGCTAACTCCAGTTGGTTCGGTAAATCTTGATCTTTTCGGTGATGAGTTCACACTTTGGATAGATGATGAGGAGTATTCGATTGATACCCGCGTATTTAACGATACGGGAGTGTTCGATCGGGCAGTTAATATCGCTGAGGATTTAGCGGACTATTCCAAGGGTAACAAATTGTTGGATCAAGCATCCTTTACACGCGCGCTGAATACCAAAGTTGGGAGTATCGCACCTGACTTAATTAATAGTTTCTACAATATTTATTCCGGTCTAAAGAAAGCAAAGGAAGAAGACCGCGATAGCATCTGGAAATTTATTATTCAAAACCTCTATAAGCCGTGCTTTTACTTCCATAGTTTTGACTTCGTAATAGGAAATCCACCTTGGTTTACATTTAACTCTATCGGAAATGCACAGTACCAATCTAGACTAAAGCAGCTAGCGAGCTCTCATAAGTTAGTTTCAAGTGTTGAGAACATGCCCAACTTGGAGATAGCCGCCATTTTCCTTGCTCATTGCACGAACTATTTTTTGAATGAGAATGGAAAGCTCGCATTCGTCTTGCCTCTTAGTTTCTTTTCTGCCGATCACCACGATAACACCCGCTCAGGGAAAACTAATAACGTGCGTATAATTGATCTTTGGGATTTAGGGGACGTAAGTCCTCTGTTCAATGTTCCCGCATGCGTACTATTTACTGAAAGACCGAAAGCGAATTTAAATCGTGCAATTCCAAAGTCGGGGCGTAAGGGGAGAGAGTATAGCGGACGTTTAAAAGCCCATAATTTAAATTGGGAGCATGTGAAAGACCGAATTTCGTTTAAAAATAAAACTTACTACTACTCAAAACTTGGAAAATCCTCAGCCTTTACTACTTTCCAAATGAAGGAGGAATCAAGAACGAATCACTACAAAAAACATTTTAAAAAGGGCGCTGACGTAATTCCGCGGCTATTCTATTTCATTGATGTAACGCAAGAATATAAAGGCAAAATTAAAGACAGGACACTAACAGTCAGAAGCTCAAGTAGCTTTAAAAATGATGCTAAAGAACCTTGGAAAAGCCTTTCTCCTTTGGAAGGCAGAATTAATACGAATTTTCTGTTTCGCACAGCATTAGCTAGAAATCTTCTTCCGTTTTACTTGCACAACCCCGAGCTCTGTCTACTCCCAGTAGCGCTAAGTGACAATAAGACCATAAATTTAGTGCCCTCAAAAAAGTTAATTGAAACTGGAGAAATAGATACTGCTCATTGGTTTCAAGAAGTAGAGAAACTATGGGACGCCAACAAAACTGAAAAAAATAGGAAAGTAACAGCCGCACAGTGGCTCAACTTTCAAAACAAATTGGTGCAACAGAATTTGAGGTCACGTTTTATAGTCTTGTATAATTCATCAGCTAAGGATGCAAACTCTATTGTGCTGGACAGGCATGAACTCGATTTAGAATTTATCATCGAACACACTACTTACGGCTGTTATACGACTACTGAAGATGAAGCAAATTATGTTTGCTCCTTCCTAAACTCCAACGCGCCGAATGAGTTAATAAAGGCCTTTCAGTCTAAAGGTCTGTTTGGGGCTAGGCATGTTCACAAAAAGATCCTCGATGTACCGCTACCTAAATTTGACCCAAGAAATGAAGATCATTTGGAATTAGCCTCACTGGGACATGCATGCAGGAACAAAACTAAGGAATTTGTATTAACGCAATCACTATCCAATGTTCTCGGTACTCGTGAACTCGGTCAAATTCGATTGGCGATAAAAGCACACCTAAAACATGAGCTAAAAGCAATCGATAAGTTGATTACCCGTATAGTTGAAGGATAAGAGTGATCGCGAGTCGGGGGGCTTTCATCTTTTTCTAAAACAATGGGATCGGAGAAGTAATTTGAAATTTGGGTTGATTGGTATGCACGGATTGCAAGTTGAACAACTGTCTGCCCTTCCCCACGAACCGCGTTTTTATTACCACGGTACTGGATTCCCGCGTTCGCGGGAATGACAGTCGTGGAGGGCCTGTCCGCAAGTTTTAATTGACATATACATGAGAATCAGAGGAAGATAACTGCACATCGAATAGCCACATCCGGTTCCATACGGCAAAAGCGCTGCCTGGCAGCGCCGGGACCGGGCCTCAGGGACTATTCACCGTTTTCATTCTGACCTGATCGCGGGGGTGCGCCCCTGTGCGGGAACGGATGGATTTGAGTGGATCGTACGCTATGAGGCTTGAAGATGGCACACCAGCAGAATCCCGATATTGAACCCGGAGACGGCGGGCCGACGCCCGGCGACGTATTGCAGGCGTGGCTCGGCGCCGTCGGCAGCGGCGACCCGAAGGCGGTCCTGAGCCTCTATGCCCCTGACGCGATTTTGCTGCCCACGCTGTCATCGGCCGTGCTCGACACACCGTCAAAGCTGTATGAATACTTCAGGCGCTTCACGGCCATCCCGGGGCTGAAAGGCGCCCTGCGCCAGCGGCACATCCGGCTGTTCGGCGACACCGCGACGGCAAGCGGCATTTACGCCTTTACTTTCCGCGGCGCCGCCGGCGCGCGCAGGCGCATGGCGGCAAGGTTCAGTTTTGTCTTTCGCCTGACGGACAAGAGCTGGCGGATCATCGAGCATCATTCTTCCGTCATGCCGGAACAGCCGGCCATGCCTGTCTTTCCCGCCAACAACGCCTCAGTAAAACCGCGACGCGCCGCTGCGCCCCTGCGGAGAAAGGCGCGCGCGGAAAAGTCATGAGCAAGAGGTCTCCCTTCCGGCAAAAGACGGCGCGCCATAATGGCGATCCATCATATGCTTCACCAGCCGGATGCCTGCGGAACTGGACCGCAGGCTCCGAACCGCCGGAAGCAACTTGACCGGCCTGCCGCGTTTTCCGCCCGCACAGGCTGGAATTTTGCGGCAGGCCGGATTTTCCTGTAAAAAATTTATCTGTTCCTGAACGTAATCGCCGTCCGCGCCAGCAGACCTCGGCTGACCACCACGTCTTCGCGGGAGCCGTCTTTGGTTTCGATGGTGAAGCGGCTGCTGAAGAGGCCGGCGCCGCCGCCGATGCCGAAGGGCGGGTGGCCTTTGTCTGCGATCACTTTCGCGCCCAGGCTTTCGATTGTCTTTCGGCCGTGCTCGCTGTCGCCGAGGCCGTATAAATAAACACCGCCGCCGCCCAGAACGCTCGCGATAATCACGCCCCACTTTGCCAGGCGAAAAGCATCGCTGAGACGGTAACCGATCTCCCTGAACTTCATGCGCTTTAGGCTCCCTGATGTTGTAGCAGGAGGATATACTCAGCTCCTGAATATGTCAAAATATTGCACCTAAAGACTTGAAACTTAATACATTTATGCGACGGTTTTTAAAAAGAATTGAATGTCACGGAGCGAAGGTCTATTGTGCCTGCCAAGCCGAGTGCTTGTTCCGGACAGAGCGGTTTTCCCTCGATTGTTTCCCGCCTGTTACCTGCTTTTGTCACTCCCAAAACAGCCATACTCATTTTTATCTGGAGGCAGCAATGTCGAAACCCAAAAAAGATTGCAGCAAGGAATTTCACCGCATGGTGCGCGAGAAAAGAGCCAGGGAAAAGCAGGCGCAGGAAGCCGAAGTGATCAAACCCGTTAAATACAAAATTCCCGAAGGGCGCGATAACCTGAAAAAGCGCAGCGAGCACTTCAAAAAGCGCCGCGGAAACGCCGGCCCCTAAAATTCTTGTGGCGGTTCTGTTCGGCCCCCATTCCTCGACCTGGTCGTAAGAACAGAGCGGTTTGCCGTTGGTGCTAAGGATTTTTGGCATTTCCAACATGGGACTCCCGCCACTAAAATTTTCGTAATCTATATTTTTCTATAAATATTTCAGCCGCTTAAATTTTTTTTGGTTTTTTTAATCCAGACGAATTCCCATGCGTAAAAAGGATATATGGAGGACAGGAAGTGCCCATGGTGGGGCTTCCCGTTAATGTCTTCCCGGGCCGACCTTATACGGGTGGCCTGACAACCTGACACTGATATTGCTCAAAGGAGGATATCATGAACGCACTCGATTTTTCCCCTCTCTTCCGCTCCACCGTTGGCTTTGACCGGCTCTCGCAGATGCTTGAGTCGAGCCTGACGGCCGACCAGGGGGTTTCCTACCCGCCCTATAATATCCTGAAGCTCGACGACGACCATTACCGCATCACCATGGCGGTAGCCGGCTTCGCGGAAAAGGATATCGACATCACGGCGAAGGAAAACCAGCTGATCGTGCAGGGCAAGGCCCTCGAACGCGAAGAGACGAAGGATGCGACATACCTGCATCGCGGCATCGCGGAGCGCGCTTTCGAACGCCGTTTCCAGCTTGCCGAACACATCCGCGTCTCCGACGCGTCGCTCAACAACGGTCTTCTGACGGTTGAGCTTGTCCGCGAAATTCCGGAAGCCATGAAGCCCCGGAAAGTCGAGATCAAGGCAGGCGGCAACGGCAAGACGCTGGACCATAAGGAAGGCAAAAAAGGCTCCTGCGGCAGTTGCTAAAACTATCTTAACCTGACGGCACACCAAAGGCGCGGGGGCTCCTGACACCCCCGCGCCCCCTTCAAAGGCAAAGACACCCCGGAATACCCTTCCCGGGGTGTCTTTTGCCGTCCTGTTGAAACCCCGGCGTTCGCCGGGGTTTCAGTGCTGTCATTACCGTCCTCAGTGCCGTTTCTTTTGCGGATGCAGCGGCGTATCGGTAGTGATTGTTTCCATCGCGACCTCTGTGGCGGCTGCGCCAACAATCGTGCCGATGGCAGCGCCCGCCAGCATGCCCGGCAACCCGCCGGCAAGCCCGAGTGCGGCGCCTACCGCCAGGCCCGCGGATGCGCCCGATGCGACAGCGCCGATAGAACCGTGCGGTGCGTCAGCATTCTTGTCTTTTCCTGCGTTTGGCATTTTTGGCCTCCTCCTTATATCTCCCAGATCCAACGGGCGAGGCCTCATCGGGTTCCACGAAAGTCGAAAAAGGGGCAAGGAGCGCCTAAGCTATGGCGTTTCTCCACCACAGCCTTAACGCAAGAAAGGGCGGCTGGTCCTGAAGGCGCGGGCCGAAGAGGCTGAAGTCCGCCTTTTCGATCTGGTCGAGGTATATTTCCGACATATGGCGCATGACACCCAGATGCTTTGCGGGTTTGGCCGGAATGAGCCGCAGGTTTTCCCGCGCGACTCTCACCACCGCCTCCGCGACGGGTTTGAGCTTCTCCAGCCCCTTGCCGTCGTACAGTTCATAAATATCCGTCCCGGCCTTGCGCAACAGGTCTTCGGGAAGATAGCAGCGCCGCTGCACCAGGTGGCCATGCACGGCGCGCAAAAGGCCTGTCAGCGCATAGGCCGTGCCGGCATGACTCACCGCGTCGTCATCCGCTTTTTCTCCGGCGATCATCAGCGCCAGCTTTACCAGCGGCGTCGAAGTGAAATCGGCGTATTTGACCATGCCTTCCAGCGTGGCGGGCTGGCGGTCTTCAAGGTCGAATTCACGGGCGTAAATGAGGTTATCAAAATGCTCGCGCGGCAAATGGTGTGCCGCGATAGCGGCCGCCAGCGGTTCCAGCACCTGGTGCTTGAGCACCGGCTTGCCGTCATAAACGGCCGCCAGCGCGTCGCGCCACCACTGCAGGCGGATAAGCCCGAGGCGCGTTTCGGTCACGACCTCGCGCGTACGGGCGATTTCGTGATTGAAAGCATAGAGCGCCCAGATATCCTCGGACTGCGCGGCCATGAAAAGGCTTAAAAGGAAACGGTCCGGATCATGTTTCCGGACCATTTCACAGCAATAGGAACCCACCATTTACTTGTTGTACACGAATCTGTCCTGCCAGGTCAGCGGTATGTAGGGGCTGTCCGCGCCCGGCTTGCTGCGCGGCAGCACCAGTTTCGGGTCCAGCAGGAAGTTGCGGTAATAGCCGGTCGCGAAGGGATGGTATTTGGAATCCAGCTCGACCGAATCCGCGATGCTCAGGAACAGGTCGGAATACCTGTCCCACTGGGCCGCTTTCGACGCGCAGGTCACGGTGTAGCGCGTGTCGCCGTAAATGCTGCTGATGGCGATGGCCTGCATATGCGCCTTGTCGTCCCCCTTGCCGTCGTTATAGGAGAACTGCACGGCGGTCGCGTCGCCCTGGCCGAGGCTGGCGGGCGCGTAATAATTGTTGATTTTCGCGTCGCGGAATTCGGCGACGGTTTTATCCCAGTATTCGTGATCGAACTTTTCCATGACGGCCTCGCCCATCAGGCGCTTGGGATATATCTGCAAGCGGCCGTCGCGGCGCACCTGCATGCGGCAGGTCGCGCGGTCTTCCGCAAGCGGGCCCGCGATGCGCAGGCGGGTATAGCCCGCGTCTTCGGTCTGTATCCGCCAGACGTCGGGGAAAGACATCGTGAAATCGTTTTTCACGTCTTTCCAGACAAACGTGTCGGCCTGCGCGGCGGAAGCCCCCAGCAGCATGGCGCCCAGCACGGCAATAGCAAAAATCTTACGCATCCCTTGAAACTCCTCTGAAGTCCTTCATCGGACGTTTACAATTGTGGCCTGTTTTTGGGTTTTTGGGAATAGTTTTCAGGCTATTCCGTCATCCCCGCGTACGCGGGGATCCCGTCGGCCTTGAGGACCGCTCTCAACCTGCATGGGATTCCCGCTTGCGCGGGAATGACGAGACCCTTTCTTCCTTTGGTTTTTCCTATATCATGGAAAAGACGCCCCTCCTCCCGGCCTATCGTCAGGTTATGAAAAAAACTGAGAATATCACGACCGCAGCCATACTCCTCGCCTCCAGCATCCTGCTGTCGCGCATTTTGGGATATGTGCGCGAAATGCTGCTGGCCTACAAATTTGGCGCCAGCGAGACCACGGATGCCTTTTATGCCGCGTTCCAGATTCCGGACCTGCTGAATTATTTCCTGGCGGGCGGCGCGCTTTCCATCGCCTTTATCCCGCTGTACAACCGCGTGCAGGCCCGCAGCGGCAAGGATGAGGCGAACAAGCTGATGGCGACCGTGCTGGGGACGATGGGCGCGCTTGTCATCGTCCTGACCGCCGTGTTGTGGTGGAAGGCCGAGGCGCTGATCCGCTTCCAGTTCCCGGGTTTCGACGAGCCCACGATGGCGCTCTGCGTGCGGCTGACGCGCATCGTGCTGCCGGCGCAGATTTTCTTCGTGACGGGCGGCATCATCCAGGCGGTGCTGATGGCGAACCGCAGCTTCCACGCGGCCGCTCTTGCTCCGCTGATTTATAACGTCTGCACGATACTGGGCGGGATTTTTCTTGATTCAAGCTTCGGAATCGCGGGGTTTTCCATTGGCACGCTGATCGGAGCCTTCCTAGGGCCTTTCCTGATGCCGCTTTTGTACAGCTATAAGCACATCCCCATCCGCGTACGCATCGCGCCCACCGACAGGAACTTCGCGTTTTATATGTTGATAGCGGCGCCGCTGATGTTCGGCCAGACGCTGCTGACGCTGGATGAGTGGTACGGACGCTGGTTCGGCGCGCTGCTGACATCGGGCACGGTCGCGCATCTGTCCTATGCGCGGCGGCTGATGCAGGTGCCGATCGCCGTTATCGGGCAGGCCATCGGCGCGGCCGCCCTCCCAACCCTGTCGAAGCTCTGGGCCGAAGACAAGGTGAAGGAGCTGAACAAGGTCATGCTGCAGACGATGCAGACGGGCTTGGCCCTCTCCGTGCTGGCGGGCGCCGGCTTTATCGCGCTGGCGCGGCCCATCGTCGAGCTGGTCTACGAGCACGGCGCCTTCAACGTCATCGATGCCGAAATCGTCGCCATACTGACTCTGACGTTCGGTTTCGCCGTGCCGGGCTGGATCGCGCAGCAGATTATCGTGCGCGCCTTTTACGCGCGCGGAGATACCTGGCGGCCGATGGCGCTGGGAACGATACTGTCGATACTCTCCATCCCGCTTTACCTGAAACTGTCGGAAACAGAAGGCTCGCGGGGGATTGCCTTCGCCGGCGTTATCGGCATGACGGTAAGCGCGGTCGCGACCATCTTATATGCGCGCGCGATGCATGGCGCGCCGAAATTCGTGCCGCTGCTGTTGTCGCTGGGCAGCTCTATCATGATTGCCTTGCCCTCCATCGGCGCAGCTTGGGTGGTCTTGAGGCTGCGCGTCGCGCATCTGCCGCTGCTGGACTGGCACCTGAAATGGGTCGCGCTGTTCGACCTGTGCCTCGGCGGCGGCGTGTTTGCCGCTATCGCCCTTTTCGGCATCTGGCTGGTCGGCGAGGAGGGCATGCAGGATTATCTGCATAAAATCATAAAACGCGTCTTCAAAGTGTCGTTCTGAGGGAACGCAGCGACCGAAGAATCTCCCTTTGGTACGGCAAAGGGAGATTCTTCGCTTCGCTCAGAATGACATAAGTGCTATAGTGCCCCCATGACCAAGGCGATCCGTAAAAATAAAGAATCCGAGTGGTTCGGCTACAAGCGCGTGAAGGCGGAGGAAAAAACCCGCCGCGTCGTCGGCGTGTTCGATTCCGTCGCGGATAAATACGACCTCATGAACGATCTGATGTCGGGCGGCATCCACCGCCTCTGGAAGAACCGCTTCGTCGGCCTGATGCACCCCCGCGCCTCGCGCAGGCTGCTGGATGTCGCGGGCGGCACGGGCGACATCGCCTTCCGCTACCGCGCGCGCGCAGGCGAAGACGCCAAAATAACCGTCTGCGACCTGAACCGCGAAATGCTCAAAGTGGGCCGCGATCGCGCAATCGACCGCGGTTATTTAAGCGGCTTCGAATGGGTGGCCGGCAATGCCGAAAAGCTGCCCTTTGACGATAACAGCTTCCACCTCTATTCCATCGCCTTCGGGCTGCGCAACGTGACGCATATCGACGATGCGCTGTCGGAAGCCTATCGCGTTCTGAAACCCGGCGGCCAGTTTTTCTGCCTGGAATTCAGTCATGTGAAAAATGCGGCCTTGCGCAAAATTTACGACGAATATTCATTCCGCGTCATCCCGAAGATCGGCGAAGCCGTCGCGAAGGACCGCGCGAGTTACCAGTACCTCGTCGAAAGCATCCGCCAGTTCCCGAAGCAGGCCGAGCTCGCCTCCCGCCTGGAAGACGCCGGGTTTGAGAAGGTCAAGGTCATCAACCTCTCCGGCGGGATTGCGGCGATACATATCGGGATCCGGCTTTAACCCTTTAACTTATCAATTAAAACAAATATTTAGAAATTCCTCGCGACCTCTTTTTCTTGACTTATGGAAACCGTTCCTGTATAAGATATCTTTGTTTTTTCGGGCAGGTTTTCGATGTCGTTACTGGATCAGTTAAAGCGCGCCTTTCATTTCTTCGGCAAGGAAAACCTTGCGAAGACGCCCATCACCTATGCGCCCCTGCCCGATGACATCCGGCTGGCAAGCGATCTCGCACTTGTCATTATTGATGTGCAAAGCAAATACTGCGACCCGAAAGGCAAACGCGGGAACAGGGAAACCGGGCAGATCGCGAAGCGCATCCAGAAACTCGCGCCGCAGTTCCGCAAAGCCGGCATCCCCGTCTATGTGGTGTATTTCGCGGACAAGCCGCAGAAACTGAAGAAGATTGATTTCTATGAATTCAAGCCTGAAACCGGCGACATCCTGATCCAGAAGGACATGGACTCCGCCTTTCAGGGAAGCGACATCAAGAACATCCTCCAGCAGCATGGCCGGAAAAGGCTGCTGGCCTGCGGCTTCAACCTGAACGCCTGCGTCTGCAAGACCGTTCTCGACGGTTGCGCGGAAGGCTTCGACATCCGCCTGCTGCGCGACCTGACCGGCAACGACAACGACAATGATAGTTCCAACGCCCGAGAGTATGTAAAGAAAATGAAGATGAAGGGCGTCATCATCTCGAACGCCAGCAGGGAATTGAAGAACCTGAGGGCAGGCCGTACCGCGCCCCGGCTGCCCGTTCTGCAGCCAGCGCCGGCGTCCTCCTGATATCCAGGGTTACTTTCCCTTCAGCTGCCGCGCGATTTCATCCGCCGCGCGGAGCGAGAGCGCGGCGATGGTCAGCGTGGGGTTGGCGATTCCGCCAGTCGGAAAGACCGACGAGGAGATTACGAACAGGTTTTTGTGGTCGTGGGCCCTGCAATGCGCGTCAACCACGGCATGTTTGGGGTCATCCCCCATTTTCGTCATGCCGAGCAGGTGGTAATGGCCGACAGGATCGGCAATATCCAGTATCTGTGCCTTGAGTGATTTTGCAATGCGCGCAAATGACTCCTTCACATGCTTGAAGCCCGCCCTTTCGTAGTCGCTGTAACGGTAATACAGGCGCATCTTCGGCTGTCCCGCAGAATCCCGGCTATCCCAGTCCAGCGTCAGGCCATTGCCAGGATCAGGCAGCAGTTCGATCTCGGTTTCCAGTTCCAGCTGGAATATAGCGTGGCGTCTGATGGCCGCATCCAGTTCCGGCGGCTCAAGCCCCTTGGCAAGAAACTCGTTTGCGATCTCGGGAATTCGCACCATGTTATTCACAGAGAGTAGCCAGCCGGGTCGCCGCTTGCGGAATTTTCCATCGCGGAAAGCGTACGAAACGATCGTGCTCTGCGGACCGCGCCCCCGATAAATCGGCGAAGGCATCAAAATACGTCCGATGATTCCCGGATGATCCATGAAATTGCGGCCCAGCAATTCAGAGCGGTTCGCCAGTCCCAGCGGGTAGCGTTCGCTGACGCTCATCATCAAAAGCCGCGGCGACTCAATGCCGTTGGCAGCGACAACAAAAATGCGCCCCTTTGCCGTAAATTTTGTGCCGTCGGGCCTTTGCCCATGTACGGCCTTGATTGCACCGGAATTATCGGCCTCCAGCCTGTCAACGCGCGCATTTTCCAATATTTTCACGCCTGCCTTTTCCGCCAGATCGACATGCACAATCGCAGAATATTGCGCACCTGAGGGACAGATAGGCGCGCAGGTGCCAAACCCATCGCAGGCACTGCGTCCGCGATATGCCCGTGTGGTGCGCGCGACGGGCCTCGCGATGAACCTGATCCCTGAGTCTTTCAGCGCTGCGGAAACAATTTTGTCGCTATAAGTCAGCGGCATTGGCGGCATCGGGTATTCCCGCGAACGCGCGGCGGTGTCGCGCAGCGTGGAGTCCCCCGAAACGCCCATTTCATATTCCGCTTCGGTATAAAAAGGTTCGATCGTCTCATAACTTATCGGCCAATCCGCGCCCACGCCATAGGCGCTTTTCATGCGAAAATCGACCGGATAGAAACGAACGCAGTTCGCATTCCATTGCCATGTCGTGCCGCCGACACAGCGCAGATATTCGACCCGGGTGGTGTCAGGACCGTTAAATTCAATATTGGACTTCCCGGGCTCGGTCCAGTCAGGTCGGGGCGCCCATGGCACATTCGGATAGCCGCCGGAGTAGTCGCGCTTATAGGTTTGCGTAAACGCCCGGACCATGTCGGCGCGGTCAATGCGCGGTCCGGCCTCCAGCACAAGCACACGAACGCCCTTCTGCGCCAGTTTATATGCCGTCATCGCGCCGGCGACGCCGGAGCCAATGATGACGACATCCGCGTACAGATCACTCTTGCTGGTCATGGCCGGATTTGGGCGGGTTTCCCCATTCGCCAAAGGGAGTATTCTCGAAATACGGTATCGGGATTGAATCGCGGACGGAATCAAACATCAGCGCGTGCTCGAATGTGATCCGCTGCGTCGGGCGCTTCTCATGGTAATAGATGCCTAGATACCATGTCGTCAGCAGGTGCCCTGCGAACCATTTCTCGCCGTCATCGAGTTGCCAGGCCGGGTCTTTCAACGGCAGGCGCTTTTTATTGCCGATCGCAACGCTCAGCTTGTTATAAAGGCGAAGAATATAGTTCGGCCCCCAGGGTTCGTCCATGAAAACCTTGTACATGCGCTCCGTCGTTTGCTTATCGAGATTGTCGCGCAGCGTTATGATGGACGACAGGGCGCTGAAGACTTCGGGGGATGCCTTCTTCGCTTCCGCGCCGAGCGCCATCCTGATAAGGATGCCATCGCCGGCGAAGAGCTTCCAGTAACTAAGCGAAACGCCCCCCGCGCCGAGCGCGAGGAGCGTTTTCACGATTTGCCGCCTGGAAAGAAATACGTCTTCCAAATGGGATTAGAACAGCTTGCTGAAGCCGAGAGCGCCGTAACCACCATCGCCATCGCGCCGGTTGGAGTTAACCCAGCCGCCATGCAGGTCCATCGCGGCGAAGCCAAGGTCGATATCTCTGATCTGGCCGCCGAAACGCGCCGCATTGAATTCATCGTTGCCGTACAGGCCGACTTCGGGACCGACGCTGAAGCCGCCGAAATTGTACCCGACATCAAGGCGCGACCAATAGTTCTCGAACGCTGTCGAATAGGAGCCAATCGCATTCACCGTCACATGATCGACGGGTGCCAGACGGAATTCAAGCTGGCCTTTGACGCCGCCTTCGCCGCCTTCAACTTCATTCAGCGGATCGTCGGGGGAAAGATCATGATGCTGGTAGTTGCCGCCCAGATAGGCGCTGACCCGGCCATTGCCGAAGCTGTGCCCATAACCGATCATGAGATCGCCGTCCGTATAATCGCCATCCACATCGCTCAGGATGCCGGGCCTGTCATAGTCATACTCGCCATAGCCGATAGCAGCGCGCGCCAGCCAGCCGTCCTGCGAAGTGATGTCCTGGCCCGAGAGCGCCGTCACGCCGCCAAGATACGCGCTCCATGAATTATGGGCAACATCGACGCCGGTGAAGACGATCGTCGTCGCTGCCTGCGCAGGCGCCGCAAGCGCCAATATCGTCCCGACGAGAAGGGCGGAAAGAATTTTGTTTTTCATTTGTGCTTCCTTTGCTTCATCTTGGAATCAGCCTCCAAAAGGGGCTTATCTGAGAGAAAAGTTAATACATTAAGATACTTAGGGCCAGAGCAATTGCTCCGGATTTCATCGTGAATGGTTAGTGTAGCATTCCGGCAACATACCGAACCCGATAGCGCCGGACTGAAGCGCCATCCAGCCCCTGCTCCACCAGTGAAGAAAGCGGTTCATGATCCGTAACTATTCCATTGAATGCTCGGGCCTTGTCCTCTGAAAACTGAATCCCGCTGATGCTGGCGCCAAGCGGAAAGTCTTCGAATGCAATCATCGATACGAATGCGGGGTCTTCTTCAATTTTTGCCATAATTGCAAATGACTGCTCCGTGTCCTTCCCTGCCACCTTATACAAAGCCGCGCGCCAGGGGCCATATTCCCTCCGGAACGGAGACCGCAGGCGCAGGCAATCCACGACGACATCCGAAGGAGTCAGAAAATAAGCCGCGCGATGCAGGAATTCGCGGTGCCAGTCAACGGAATAGAGGCCGTTCGCCAGTTTATCACGCCGCTCAGTTGAATCAAAAACGAGGCGCCCCGTAATTTCCCGGCCTTTCACCGTTTCGACCGCCACTTTCACCGGCAACGGCCCTGCCGGCATCATGATTGTCATGTCCATCATGCTTTCGGGCGCCGGGCGTGGGCCTTCCCGGTAATCGGTGAAAGCGATCCACTCCTCGGATACCGCGGAGACGCACCCGTAGCCGCCTTTTGCATCCAGCAGAACAGGCACCGGTATGTGAAAACGGAAGAAGTCATTGCTGTTGCGCGCATCCCGGAAGACCTTGCGGGCAAAGAACCCCGCCCGCACCGCGCCATACAACGCCCAGAAGCCGGCGATCGCTACAAGGTCAATGGTGTAACCCAGCGGCAGTCCGGCGTTCATGTCAATGTCCGGAATGCTGAAAGTCGTGACCATTTGGTATAGAAACTGAAACAACGGGCCGGGCGAGTAATCGCCTTTCAGGTTAACGATGCCCGCGGCAACGGCGAACAGGCTCGCCCCCGCAACCACCATTTGCGGCGCCATCAGGCGCCAGTTGACCCTTCCCTGAATGGTTTTGGAAGAGCTGCTAAACGCCATTTTGCGGCAGAACAAACCCGCCGTCGCGATGATGTGAAGGGGCCACCTAGCCATCGCAAAAATTTCATTGGCCCAGTACCGGGTGAAACCGCAACCGATTTCCTGCAGCAGCAGATAACTCACGAAGGGAAAGGAGAAAACGATCAGAACATTCAAAATCGTTATCTTGAAAGGCTGCAGCCCTAAGGCAAGCGCCAGAATGGGGATGATGAACAGCATCAGTTGCTGCCATCCTTCCAGATATATAAGCTCCAGCGACAGATACTGAAACCGCTGCCAGGGAGTAAGCCCTTTGCAGAACAAAATGTTTTCACGCACCGCCGCGTGCATATTGCCATGCGCCCAGCGATGACGGGTCTTGTAGTATTCCGGAAGATCAGCCGCCGCGACCCCGTAGGCGATAGGCTCGTTCAGGAAGACAGTTTTGTAGCCTGCCTTGTGCATCTTGAGGGAGGTATGCATGTCTTCCGTCACGGTATCCACGGGAATGCCGCCGATGCCGTCAAGCGCGGATCGCCGGTAGACAACGCCGGTCCCGACGCACGAAGATGCGTTCACGGCATCCCCTGACGACTGAACAATGTTGTAGAAGAATGACTGGTCGTGCCACAACCCGCCGGTGCGGCCCGCGTTGATGTACTGGAAGGCATCGGTATTGTAGTAGTCCTGCGGCGTCTGCACCATCGCCACCTTTTCGTCATCAAAAAAACCCAACATGACATCGAGTGCATGGGGAAGCGCGATATGGTCGGCGTCGAAGGTCATCACGAAATCCGCCGTACTGTGCGCAAGTCCGTAATTCAGGTTGCCGGCTTTCGCATTTCTGTTCTCCGGTCGGCGCAGATAGCGGACGCCCAGCTCCTCTGCGAGCGCCTGCACCTCGTCCCGTTTGCCGTCATCCAGGACAAAGGTGCCGTGGGGATAATGGATGGCCTTGGCCGCGATGACCGTGCGGCGGATAATATGCAGGGGCTCCTTGTAGGTCGGCACAAAGACATCGACCGACAGACCTGCGGGCGCCGGGCGCGGATCCCGGTGCTTGTAGTTCCAGGAGGTGATGATAGCAGTTATACCGAGAACAAGACCGATACAGTCCGCCGCATAATACATCACTGACAGGAACAGAGATTCTGGATTGATAATGGTATAGCGCCAGGCAAGATACGTCGTCAGCACCAGGACGTATGCCACAGCAACCGACCGCCGCCAGAGCTTGCGTCTCTCAAAGCGCTCGGCCATCTGGCGGGATACGGATTTGCGCGTCTGTACAACAGCACACGCAGCAGGTTTTTCGGAATAATTTTTTCTGGCAAGGTTCTGCATTTTTGAGCAGTTATTAATACACTTTTTTTCCGAAAAATGAACTGCTAAATGCTGCCGACAGCGACTGCATCTGCCGCATGCGACACTTTAAGATTATATCCGAATGCACTGTTTTATATCAGAATTTAACCGCCGCACGCAGGACGCCGGAGTGAGCGTAATAATCCTGCTTATAGTCGAAATCATACGCCGCCTTGAACTGCCAGGTGCCGGTTGTATAGAACTTCAGGTCCGCGCCGGCATTGAAACGGCTCCGTGCCGGATCGGCGCCGGGTGACGTGAAGGCAGCTCCGCCGCCCGTGAAAGTCGAGGTCGTTTCAATCCGGTCGCCAACCAGATCATACCGGTATCCCGCATGCAGGCTCGGGGTCGTGATATAGCCCTGCGCGCCGTGAATTTCCCATTTGACCTCGCCGCCCAGGCCGAGCTCCACAATATTCATATTGTCCTGAACCACATTGAGGTTCGCGGCCCCTGCCCCGGTTTCGGTGTAGCTGTCCGGGCTGTAGTAGGACCAGCGTGCAAGCGCCGTCGGCGTGAAGGTCATGCTTCCATCTGAATGGAAAGCATGGCCGGCCTTCGCCAGCAGCGTGACCTCGTCGGCATCATAGTCGCCATGCGCGGTCAGCCCTGGGACGCCGCCCACGTTATGCCGGACCGTTTCGTCGGTATTGTGCGCATAGGCGGCAAAGGCGCGCAGGAAAGTATCGTTGTTCAGGTTGTAGTTGCCGTAGAGCGACAGCTGGTAGCTGTTGATGTCGGTTTCTCCCGAAGCGGAGTTATCCGCGTCGACCGCCGTGCGCCCATAGGCGACGCCGATCCCGACCCGGGAGTCTTCATACCCATCGTCGGTATCGATGCCCATGGCGAAGCCGGCCGTCTTCGCGTCGAAGCCTTCGATGCCGTCGCGCGTGCCCTGCTGGGCGGTCTGGCCGAAGATCTGCCCCCAGGCGCGCAGGCCCATGCTTTCGTTGCCCGAGGCCTTGCCGTCCCTGTACATCAGCCGCGCCGTGCCACGCAGGCCTTGCGGGTTATTGAGTTCGTCTTCGGTGATATCGAGAATCGTCTCGACGAAGTTCTGGACGCCATAGAACGCGCCGCCGCTGACGTCCGGCTGGGCCGCGCTGAGGATATCATGCAACTCGCCCGGCGTCGCCGCGGCGTTCACATTGTCCAGGATCAGCTGCAACTCGCCGCCCTGCGACGCAAGCTCGCCCGGTGTGAGCCCCAGAAGCGTCGTCAGCACGTTGTTATCGCCGGGGGTTAGCGCTCCGGTAATCGCCGCGTTGAGGGAGACACGCAGCCAAAGGTCGGTGTTGTCGGAGAGTGCCGCCTGGCCGCCGTCCTCGACCCGGAAGTCGAAGAGTATCGAATTGTCGACAACCGCCGTCGACGCAATCACGTCTGGAGCCGTGCCGTCGGCAATCATCAGCGTATCGCCCGCAACAATGCCGTTGCCAATGACGTTGACCGTAATCTGCCCTGCCGTCAGGCTGACGCCCCCGGCGGTGACGGAAACGAAGCCATGAGTCGCCGCGTCGGTGACGCCAAATTCGAAGGTGCCTGCGCTGACCGGCATCGTGTTCATCTGCACCGTGTCGCCGGGCGTGATGGACAGCGTATTGCCGCCGCTGACGGTGACGGTCGAGACGTCGAAGTTGCCGGCGGTCGTG
>SCTB01000028.1 GCA_004297545.1 Alphaproteobacteria bacterium | reverse complement strand
CAAGGGCAGCCAGTGTTCCATGCCCGCGTGCTTGCGGCCTTCGCTGACCGAGGCATAAAGCGGGTCTTCGTCCCGCACGGCGCCAAAGATTTCACGGTAACGCGAGCGGAAATGGGCAATCGCTTCCGGCGTCAGCAGGATTTCCGATACGGGATAAAGCGTCAGCTCCTGCCGTTCTTCCGTCGTGCGCTGGCTCAGGGCGTCGAAAGCGCGAATGGTCTCGATGTCGTCGCCGAAAGTGTCGATGCGCAACGGTTCTGGCGAACCGGAGGGGAAAATGTCGATGAGGCCGCCGCGGATGGCATATTCCCCCGCCTCGCGCACGGTTTCGGTGCGGTTATAGCCGTTGGCGACTAAAAATTCCTGCAGCCGCTTCATGTCGAGTGCGCCATTGGTCTGCGCGTAAAAAACGGAATTCTTCAGCAGGCTCTGCGGCGGGATACGCTGGGTGATCGCGGCGATGGTCGTCAACACCACCAGCGGCCTGTTATCTGTCCGGTGCAGCAGGCGTGACAGGGTCTTGAGGCGCTCGCCCACGACGTCGGCGGTCGGAGAGATGCGGTCATAGGGCAGGCAGTCCCAGGCCGGGAAGCGCAGCACCTCGACATCGGGCCCGAAAAAATGCAGGCCCTCGGCAATCTCCTCGAATCTCAGGTCGTCGGAGGCGACATGCAGGACGGGAGAACCGCCCTCACGGGCCAGTTTCGCCAAAAAGACAGAATCGTACCCCTGCGGTACCCCGAAAAGGGTATACCGTTCAGTTTTGGAAGGTTTCAATGCGGGACTTGTGTTCGTCATTGTCTGTCCCTTTGTCCTCGTCATGCCCGCGCAGGCGTGCATCCATAGAGCTCTATGGACCCCCGCCTTCGCGGGGGTGACGAAGAAGAAATTATCTATCACTTCTGCCTGTAAAAAGCCAATAAAAGCTGGACGACGGCGGTATCCTCCGCCGGCGGCACGGGCTCCTGCCCGGTCAGCCAGTTGTATATGTCCGGGTCGCTGTTGTTCAGGAAACGGTCGTAAAGCGCCAGTTCTTCCGCCCCGAAGCCCGGCACATGGCTGTCCGCGAACTTGCCCAGCAGCAGGTCGATTTCCCGCGTGCCCCGGTGCCAGCTACGGAAGAGAAGCTGCTTGCGCTTTATGGATATATTGTCCTCGGGGGCGGTTTCGGGCATATTCATCCTGTTCATAGACAAGGATAAACAATATGGCCGATAAAGATTTCTTCAAGGACAATTTTGTGCTGATCGTGGGCCTTGCCCTGCCCGTTGTCCTGATGGTCGGGTTCATGCTGGCGCAGTCCATGCCGGCGGCCATGACCGACCCGCCGCAGTACGACCTGATATTCTCCGCGCAGGATTACCAGTCCAAGAACCTGCCGGTGAACGTCCTGCTGGTCGTGAAGGACGGCACGCTGAAGGCCCAGTACACCAAGGTCGCCAATCCGCAGTACCCCAGCACCATGTGGTACAAGCTTTACCGCTACGACGCCAAGACCCAGCAGGTCAGCGAGCTGCCTTTCGGCTACCCCGAGGACATGGACAAGATCGAAACCACGCGCGAAGACACGGTCGAGGCGACTAAAAACCTGAAACTCAGCACCAACCTGACGTCGCCCGACGGCTACGAGATGTCTTATGAAACCAACCGTCATCATGGCCTCGTTAACGAAATCCTCTGGGATTTCGGCAATCATTCCAGCGAAATGCGGCTGCGCAAGGGCGCGGCGAGCGTCCGGCTGACGACGGGCAACAATCAATATCCCTTCTACTACGGCAGCGCCAATTTTGTGGGCTGGGTGACGAAATGAGTTCCTCGAAGCAGGACGCCCTGATCGAAGTCGTCGACATCATGAAGCGTCACAGCCTGACGCTCGAGGAAGTCTACGCCGCGCTGCAGGGCTCCGCGGAATTCAAGGCGCAGAAGTCGGGCGGCATCCTGATGCGCGTTTTCGGCTATCTGGGCGGGCTGTTCGTTTTTGCGGGCATTGGCACATTCATCGCCATGCAATGGGAAGGCATGGGGACGGCGGGGCATATCATCTGCACGCTGGGCTTCGGCTTTTGCCTGTTTGTCATGGCGCTCGCCTGCAACTCGAATGAAAAATTCTCTCCCGCCGCGACCCCGCTGTTCCTGATCTCCGCGCTGCTGCAGCCGATGGGCATCGGTGTCGCCATGGCGGAATTCGCGCATGGCGGCAATCCCGCCTATGGGTTGTTGTTCATGCTGCTTGTCATGGCGATCCAGCAGGGCTGCACCTTCTGGGCGAAGGACCTGACCGTGCTGGCGCTCACGACGCTGCTTTTCGGCGGGGCTTTCTTTGCGGTCGCTTTCGAGGAAATGGACATCCCGGAGGAACTGAACGGATTTATACTGGGCGTTTCGCTCAGCTGCATCGGCTGGGCGCTCGACAAGTCAAAGCACAAGGCGATTGCCTGGGTGTGTTACCTGATCGGCTCGGTGCTGGTGCTGGCTGTTGCGGGCTGGGCGCTGCACGACAGCCCCGGCGAAATACTGTTCCTCGGGCTTGGCGCGGGCTATATTTTCCTCTCGACCGTGGTGCGCAGCCGCACGCTGCTGGTGGTGGGCATGCTGGCGACCTTGTCCTTCGTCACCTATTACATGGAAAAGGTTTTCGGCGACAGTCTCATTGGCCCGATCGGCCTTGTCATCGTCGGCGCGCTGCTGATCGGCGCGGGGGTGATGACGGTAAAAATCAACACGAAGTATATCAAGCAAAGAGGGTGAGCCCTTGACCGCGCGGCCGTTCGTTTTAGACCCGCTGTTCCAGTCGACCAAGGCCGTCCCCGGCGTGGGGCCCCGCATGACCAAGCTTTTGGAAAAAGTGGCGGGCCCCTGCGTGTCGGATTTGTTCTGGCACCTGCCGGTCGGCGTTATCGACCGCCGCTATGCGCCGAACTTAAGGGCCGCGCAGGCGGACAAGGTCGCGACCGTGACCGTGCGCGTCGAGGCGCATTTCCCGCCCAAGCGCGACGGGCTGCCGTACAAGGTCAAATGCACCGACGGCTCCGGCTGGCTGGATCTGATGTTCTTCAACGCGAAGGGCGATTACCTCGAAGTGCAATTGCCTGTCGGCGAGACGCGCATCGTCAGCGGACGGCTGGAGTTTTATAACGGCTACCTGCAGATGCCGCACCCCGACTATATCGTGACGGAAGAACAAAGGGGCCAGATTCCGGCCATCGAGCCGGTTTATCCGCTGACCGCAGGGCTGACGCAGAAAGTATCCCTCAAAATCATGCGGGCGGCGCTATCGCGCATTCCCGTGCTGGACGAATGGCTCGACCCTGCGCACCAGCAGCGCGAGCACTGGCCGCGCTGGCATGAGGCGATACAACAGGCACATAACCCGCAGGACGAGGCTGACCTCTCACCCAAGCATCCGGCGCGCATGCGGCTTGCCTATGACGAGCTGCTCGCCAACCAGCTGACCATGGCGCTGACGCGCCAGAACCACAAGCGGCAGAAGGGCCGCGCGCTGGCCGGCGACGATGCCTTGTTCCAAAAGGCTTTGGCCGCCTTGTCCTTCGAGCTCACCGGCTCCCAGAAAACGGCGGTGGAAGAAATCCGCGCCGATATGCGGCAAGGCATGCGCATGCACCGGCTGCTGCAGGGCGATGTCGGCAGCGGCAAGACGGCGGTCGCCTTCCTTGCCATGGCGCATGCGGCGGGCAGCGGCTGCCAGTCCGTCATCATGGCGCCGACCGAAATCCTCGCCCGCCAGCACGAAAAGAATATCCGCGGTTTCGCCGAGAAATGCGGGTTGCGGGTCGTCACCCTGACCGGGCGCGACAAGGGCAAGATCCGCAAGGAGATACTGGAACAGATTGCCGACGGCTCGGCGCATATCGTTATCGGCACCCACGCGCTGTTCCAGGAAGACGTGATTTTCAAGGACCTCGCGCTGGCCGTGATCGACGAGCAGCACCGCTTCGGCGTGCATCAGCGCCTGTTGCTGTCGGAGAAGGGGGCCACGGCCGACGTTCTGGTTATGACGGCCACGCCCATCCCGCGCACGCTGACGCTCACCGTCTATGGCGATATGGATGTCAGCCGCCTGACCGAAAAGCCCGCCGGAAGGCAACCCATCGACACGCGCCTTGTCACCGATGAGCGCATCAGCGAAGTCGTGGAGGCGCTGCAGCGCAAGATTGAACAGAAGGACCGCATATACTGGGTCTGCCCGCTGGTCGAGGAATCGGAAAAGCTCGACCTCGCGGCGGCGGAAGAAAGATTTCTGCACCTGCAGCAGCGCTACGGCCAGCGCGTCGGCTTGCTGCACGGGCGCATGAAGCCCGCCGAGAAAGACAAGGTGATGGAGGCTTTCGCCCATGGCGAGCTTGATATTCTTGTCTCCACGACGGTCATCGAAGTCGGCGTCGATGTGCCGGAAGCGACCGTGATGGTGATTGAGCATGCGGAACGCTTCGGCCTGTCGCAGCTCCACCAGCTGCGCGGGCGCATCGGGCGCGGCTCCGGCAAGTCGATCTGCATCCTGCTCTGGAACCCCAAGGTGGGCGAGATCGCGAAGAAGCGCCTCGCCACCATCCGTGATTCCGAAGACGGCTTTTTTATCTCCGAACAGGACCTCAAGCTGCGCGGGGCGGGGGAGGTGCTCGGCACCCGCCAGAGCGGTCTCCCCGAATTCCGCCTCGCCCACCCCGAATTCCATTCGGATCTGATCGCCACCGCCTATGACGACGCCCGCCTTATCCTCGACCGCGACCCGGGGCTCCTGAGCCCGCGCGGCATCGCCCTGCGGACGCTCTTGTACCTTTTCGAGCGGGATACGGCGATAAAGTACCTGCGGTCGGGGTAGTTAATTTTCAGAACTAGTCTCTCCCACCCTTGTTGACACCGGGGGCCTTGCCTATACTTGACTCCAGAAGAGGAAGCAGCAAATGAGCCATGAATACGCCATGTCCCGCGTCAAGGACGCGCTCGATAAGTCCGACGGCAACCACCTGAAGGCGCAGAGATTGCTGCTGCAGTGGTTGGAAAAGGACCACACGCTGCTGCTCGGCCTCGTCGCGCCGCACCTGCAGAGCATCATCACCTACGCCATCAGTCACGCGGCCCTGCCGCCCGCGCACCGGCGCGAAATTCTCGGCAAGCCGGCGGCGCCGGCGCCCGCGAAGCGCACCGTTTCCGCCAAGGATGCCGGCGAATTCGGCGCGGCCGTGCTGCAGTCGCTCAAGGGCGGGCGCGCGGAAGGCGTCGGCTTCGGCGAGGCGCCTTCGCGCGGCAGCGTCAGCAAGCCGGGCCAGGCATCGCAAAAGCACATCGACGCCATGCACAAGATTGCCGGCGCTTCGAAAGCCAAGTCCGGGAAGAAAAAGAAGGACTAGACTGCCCGAAATTATTTGAGAAATGCATTTTTGGAACTGACGGAACACAAGAAAGATCAAGACGATGCAGCAGGCGGGCGTATGGC
>SCTB01000027.1 GCA_004297545.1 Alphaproteobacteria bacterium | reverse complement strand
ATTCTGGAACGCCTGCCGTCGACCAGCCCGGCGATGGCAAGTCTTTCAAAATCAAAGAAATTTTATGCATGGGCTGCCGTGCGGAGGGCTGTTTTAACGTATCGTTAATAAACCGCTAACTCTTATTCTGTATAATCCTCTTAGGCTTGAAATTTAGCAGGATAAAGCATGGCGGAAGACGTTGAAAAAAAAGCGGTACGAGAAGGCCTGAAACGGACGCTTTCAACCGAGTTCAACAGGGTCTCGGGGCGCGTCGTCATGATAGATGACCTCGTCTCAAACTTCGACAATCTTGCCGGCAATAATCTTGGTCTTTTCGAACGCGGCATCGCCAGCGGCAAAATACGCGAACTTGCCGCGAACTTGCCGGCGTCGCAGGGTGTTTATAGCAGCGGCGGGTCGAATTTCGTTTCCGCGGAATTCCTGAAGAACGGCATTATGGATGCCATCGACAAAGGCAAGCTTGACGGGCTTGAGGATGCCGGCCGCCGGGCGGGCATTACGACCGTCCAGGCCGTCGAGAAGAGCGCCGACCATTCCGGCAGCGTTGCGTCTGGCCGGATCAAACCCAAATCACCCTGAAAGCTCCGGATGGCAGAAGCTCAGCAAGAAAACAAGGAAGACAAGAAGGCCAAAAAAGCCGAAGAGCTCGCGCAGAAACGCGCAGAGCTGAAGTCGACGCTGACCGCCGAATTCAACCGTGTTGCGCCGCAACCAAAGGTCGTGAAAGTCAACGATGTCATCAAGGCCTTCGACGATCTCGCGGGAGAGAATTTAAGCTTTTTCGAGCGCGTTTACGCCAAATATAAAATCGGCCAACTCAAGGACGATCTTCATGGGCAGGGGGTCTATGAAGAAACGGACGAAAAAGGGAAAAAGGTGACCTATGTGGACTCCACATTTCTTCAGCACCGTGTTGTCGATGGTATTGACAAGGGAGAAGTCCCGGCTGGCCGCGAAGAGTCCGCGCGCAAAGCGGGCTTCACGGCGATCCAGGCTCTCGACAAAGTCCAAGACCAGACTGTCAAGGTCACGACGGGCGTCGTAAAACCAAAACCCTAAATTACATTTTCGGGGAGAATGATTTCCCGCAGCCGCATCCCGCGGCTTCGTTCGGGTTGCGGATCTTGAAGGATGATTTCACAAGGCTGGACACATAGTCCACTTCCGCCCCCGCCAGAAACTGCATCGACATCGTATCCGTCACCAGCACGGCGCCGTCGCGTTCGAAGGTGACGTCTTCCGGATGTTTCTGGTCGTCGAGGCTGAGCTCATACTGAAAGCCGGAGCAGCCGCCCCCGAGCACTGCTACGCGCAGCATTAGACTGGGGTTCTTTTCCTTCTCGCGCAGGACCTGGAGGCGCTTCGCGCAGCTCTCAGTTATTGTCATATTCGTAGACGCGTTCGCTTCGGGCATATTTTTTCTCACTTTTCCCAGAAATCACTTTACCCTTTAATTATACCGCATAATATGGTTTAAAAGCCTTATAAATCAATAGAATTCCGGCTTATCAGGGACGTCGGATTTCTTGGGGGCGACATGGCGCGTGCACAGGCTAAGAAACTGAAATCCTTGGCGGAAATCAAGCCAAAGGACGCCTTGGCGCGCTTTCTGGCCGCCGATGGCAAGGCTGTTTTCGCCTCCAGACCCTCCGAAAGCAGGGGCCGCCTGCACAAGGAAAACGCCAGCAAGACGCGTGGGGACTTCGAAAGGGACCGTGACCGCATCATCCATTCGTCCGCTTTCCGGCGCTTGAAATTCAAGACGCAGGTATTTGTGTACCACGAGGGCGACCACTATCGCACCCGCCTTTCCCATTCTATCGAGGTGGCGCAGGTGGCGCGTTCGCTGGCGCGCCTGCTGCATGTCGACGAGGATCTGGCCGAAACCTGCGCGCTGGCGCATGACCTCGGCCATACGCCTTTCGCCCATGTGGGCGAGGATGCGCTCAAGGAATGCATGGAGCCCTATGGCGGCTTCGACCACAACGACCAGACATTGCGTGTGGTCACAAAACTCGAAAAGAAATACCCGAACTACGACGGTCTGAATTTGACCTGGGAGTCGCTTGAGGGCCTGGTCAAGCACAACGGCCCGGTCATCAAAAAAGGCCAGAAAAAGCCCAAATTCGAAATCACGCTGGCCGAAGTCAGCAAGCAGATGGACCTGATGCTGGATACCTATGCCGGCATCGAGGCGCAGGCCGCCGGCATCGCCGACGACATCGCCTATAACAGCCATGATCTCGACGACGGGCTGCAGGCGGGGCTGTTCAATGTCAACGACCTCGCGCAGGTCGGCTGGGTGGGCGAAATCGTGCGCGAAAAGCGCAAAATGTACCCCGGCATCGATGATTACCGCCTGGCGCAGGAGACTGTGCGCGAGGTGATGGGAACCTATATCATGGACGTGCTGGCCGAAAGCCGCAGCCGGATCGCAGACCTGAACCCGAAAGAACCGGACGATATCCGGCACGCAAGCGGCATGGTCGTCGGCATGTCCGACCGCCAGAAAAAGAACGACCGTGCCCTGCGCGATTTCCTCTGGGCGAATTTCTATCGCCACCACGAGGTCAGCCGCGTGCGCCGCAAGGTTTTCGAAGTCGTACAGGACCTGTTCAACGTATTCATGAAGCACCGCCGCTGCCTTCCCATCGAGGTGCTGAAACAGGTCGAGAATGTGCCGAAGGGCTGGGACAAGCAGGTCTGGCATGCACGCACCGTCGCGGACTACATCGCCAGCATGACCGACCGCCTCGCGCTCTTGGAACACAAAGACCTGTTCGACGCCTATCAGGTGATGAGATGAGCAATATTTTCCACGCCTACAAAATCAAGGTGAGCGATATCCTCGGCGTCATGGCCGCCAATGGCGACCTGCCGGCCGGCCTTGATTTGTCCCGCGTGAAGGTGGAGCCGCCCAAGGAAGCCGCGCATGGCGACATGGCGACGAATGCGGCGATGGTGCTGTCCAAGGCCGCGGGAAAAAATCCGCGCCAGCTGGGCGAGGCGCTGGCCGAGCGCATGAAGAAAGTGCCCGGTATCAAGGAAGCCTCTGTCGCCGGCCCCGGCTTTGTGAATTTCCGCCTTGCGGATTCCGAATGGGGCACGACCATCCGCAATATCCTTGCCGAAGGCATCCACTACGGCGACAGCAAGATGGGCAAGGGCGAGAAGGTGAACATCGAATACGTTTCCGCCAACCCGACCGGCCCGATGCACGCGGGCCATATGCGCGGCGCGGTGATCGGCGATACGCTGGCGGGCCTGCTGCAAAAGGCGGGCTATGACGTTACCAAGGAATACTACTTCAACGACGCGGGCACGCAGGTTGACGTTCTCGCGCGCACGACCTATTTGCGTTATCGCGAGGCGCTCGGCGAGAATATCGGCGACATCCCGGAAGGGCTTTATCCCGGCGAATACCTGAAGGAAGTCGGCTCCGCCCTGGCGGCCCGCGACGGCAAGAAGTGGCTGGGCAAGGACGAAAAGGAATGGCTGCAGCCGCTCCGCGAATTCGCCGTGGCCTTCATGATGGAAATGATCCGCAAGGACCTCGAGCTTATCGGCATCAATCACGAGGTTTTCACCAACGAGCGCGAGATGATCGAGAACGGCACGCTCGACAAGTGCTTCAAGCAGCTCGAGAGCATGGGCCTCATCTATCGCGGCACGCTGCCGCCGCCCAAGGGCAAGGAGATGGTCGACTGGGAGCCGGCGGAACTGACTCTGTTCCGCTCCAGCAATTTCGGCGACTCTTCCGACCGACCGCTGATGAAGCGCGACGGCACCTGGGCCTACATCATGCCGGATATGGCCTACCACTACGACAAAATCCGCCGCGGGTTTACATGGATGATCAATCTGCTGGGCAAGGATCATGGCGGCTACGAAGAACGCATGCGCCCCGCCATTGCGGCGCTTGGCGGCGGCAAGGCGAAGCTCGATGTCGTTTACTGCGCGATGGTCAAGG
>SCTB01000026.1 GCA_004297545.1 Alphaproteobacteria bacterium | reverse complement strand
GAACAAGGCGGCAGAGCAAGGGCATCCTGAAGCACAACATTCATTAGGGTCATACTATACGTTTGGCAACTCTGGCAAGACCGACGAAGGCCTAAAATGGCTCCGTAAATCTGCAAATCAGGGGCATGTAAAGGCGATGTTCGCTTTAGGGTGTTACTATGATGACGCCATCGTGAGAACGCCGAAGTTCGAAGAGGCAGCGGAATGGTATGCGAAAGCGGCGGAACGAAATTACCCGCCAGCCCAAAAATATTTGAGCAATATGTATGCTCAGGGTGAAGGAGTATCCCAAAGCTGGCAGAAAGCATATTTTTGGGGATGCCTGTCTGTTCGTTGCTTTGAGCGGACACCAGCTCCTGTTAATCCTTATGTAATGAGTTATCCCTCGCGTGATCACACTGATCCTATGGAGGCAGAAAAACATTTAAGTAGAACAGACATAGAAACCATTCGGCGAGAGGCTTCAAAGTGGGAGCCCAGAACCGAAACTCGTTAGAAAACTATTCATAGTTGAAAGTTTCATAGGCAGTGGAGCAATAAGAAATCTGCCCCAACCCCGGCTATATATTACGGAATACAACCCAAGAATAGCTTATGTCAACTAAAACCTCCTTTTAGTCCCCACACATATATGTTACGACCAGAGCCAAGCAGAACATAAAACGGGTGTCCCTTTAAACGCTTTCAAGGAGAACTTGAAGATGGCTGAGCCGCGTCGTGTCGTTATCGCAGGTTATGTGCGATCCCCCTTTACACCAGCCGCCAAAGGCGACCTCAAGGATATCCGCGCGGACGATCTCGTCGCGCAGACGGTCAAGGGACTCATTGATAAAACAGGCGTCGACCCCAAGCTTATCGAAGACCTGAAACTCGGTTGCGCCTTCCCGGAAGGGGAGCAGGGCTATAACATGGCGCGCAATGTCGTGTTTCTGGCGGGCCTGCCGAAGGAAATCGCGGGCGTCACAACGAACCGTTTCTGCGGCTCATCCATGCAGACCATCCACGACGCCGTCGGTATGATCTCGGCCGGCATGGCCGACGCGGTCATCTGCGCGGGCGTCGAGAGCATGAGCCATATGCCGATGGGCGGCTTCAACCCGATGATCCACCCGGATATGTACCGGGAACATCCCGAGTTTTTCGCCTCCATGGGCGAAACGGCGGAGAATGTCGCCGACCGCTTCCACGTGACGCGTGAAATGCAGGAGGAATTCTCCGTCCTCTCGCAGCAGAAGGCGGCGCGGGCGCAAAAGGAACAGGCTTTCCGCGATGAAATCATCGCCATCACCACGCCCGCCGGAAAAGTCGTGACCGAAGACGGCTGCCCGCGCGCGGATACGACGCTGGATAACGTGAAACGGCTGAAGCCCGTGTTCAAGGCCGCCGGCAGCGTGACCGCCGCGACGTCTTCCCCCTTGACCGACGGCGCTTCCGCCGTGCTGGTGGTTTCGGAAGATTTTGCGAAAGAGCATGGCCTGACCATACTGGCGCGCATCAAGTCCTTCGCCATTTCCGGCTGCGACCCCGATATCATGGGCATGGGCCCGGTTGAATCGATGAACAAGGCAATGGCAAAGGCCGGCATCACCGCGGATGACATCGATATCCTCGAAATCAACGAAGCCTTCGCCGTGCAGGCCAAGGCCTGCATCGATCAGCTTGGGATTCCCGTCGAAAAAGTGAACAAGGACGGCGGGGCGATTGCTCTCGGCCATCCGCTGGGCGCTTCCGGCGCGCGCATCACCGGCAAGGCCGCGCAGCTGCTGCATAAGGAAGGAGCCCGCTATGCGGCTTCCACCATGTGCATCGGTGGCGGGCAGGGGATTGCGACCATTCTCGAGAACCCGGCCAACGACAATAACCCGGCGCCGCCCAAGGCTGCCGCGAAACCGAAAATCACCTGCTGTATTCCCCCGAAAGGTTGATGAACATGAAACAGATCAAAAAAGCTGCCGTTATCGGCGCAGGCGTCATGGGCTCCGGCATCGCGGCGCAGCTTGCGAATGCGGGCATCGAGGTCGAGCTGCTCGACCAGAAAGACGTGGCGCAGAAAACGCTCGATAAAATGGCGAAAGGCCCGGCCTCGCCGCTGATGCACAAAAAGAACGCCAAGCTGATCCGCGCCGGCAATGCCGAGACGGACCTCGAGCGCGTGAAGGATTGCGACATTATCATCGAGGCGATTATCGAAGACCCTGCGGTCAAATCCGGCCTGTTCAAGAAAATTGACGCGCTGCGGAAAGAAGGCTCCATCGTCGCCTCCAATACCTCGACGCTGCCGCTGGTTACGCTGACCGAGGGCCAGTCGGAACAGTTCAAAAAAGATTTCGTCATCACCCATTTCTTCAACCCGCCGCGCCAGATGCCGCTGGTGGAGATTGTGACCAGCGCGGCGAATGCCAAGGAAACCATCGACGCCGTGACGGACCTCGTCGACCACAAGATGGGAAAGCATGTCATCGTGGCGAAAGACTCGCCCGGCTTTATCACCACGCGCATTGGCGCCTTCTGGCTGCAGGTGGCGGTGAACGAAGCCTATAACCACAAGCTGAGTGTCGAGGAAGCCGATGCCGTGGCCGGCCGCCCGATGGGCGTGCCGAAAACCGGCGTGTTCGGCCTGCGCGATCTCGTCGGTCTCGACCTGTTGCCGCATGTCGGCAAGTCGCTGCAAAGCCGGCTGCCCAATGATGACCGTTATAATTCCATCGCCCGCGAATTCCCGGTGCTGGAACAGATGCTGAAAGACGGCTACACGGGCCGCAAGGCGGGCAGCAAGGGCGGCTTCTACCGCATGGCGACAGTCGACGGCAAGAAAGTGAAAGAGGCGATTGACCTCAACACCGGCGAATTCCATGCCGCGAACGAAAATGTGCGGCTGGAGTGCCTGAAAAACGCGCGCGAGGGCGGGCTGAAAGCGCTGATCGACACGGACGACAAGGGCGGCAAATACGCTTGGGCGGTATTGAAGCAGACATTGCTGTATTCGCTGGAGATCGCGCCGGAAGTTGCCTCCAATATCACCGCCGTCGATGAGGCGATGAAGCTGGGCTATAACTGGAAACAGGGACCGTTCGAGATTATCGACTCCATTGGAGTCGATTACTTTATCAAGCGCCTCGAAAAAGACGGCGAGAAAGTGCCGGAACTGCTGAAGAACGCGGCCGGCCGGTCATTCTACCGCGCCTATCAGGGCAAGCTGCAGCAGCTCGATTTCAATGGCGAATATGAATACGTGAAACGGCCCGAGGGCGTGCTGCTGCTCTCCGATATCAAGCGCGCTTCCGAACCCGTCGCCTCCAGCCGCCTCGCGAATGTGCTGAACAGGACCGGCATCTCCGCGCGCATGGGCGAAAAATTCGGCGCGGATCTCTGGGATATCGGCGACGGCGTACTCTGCCTCGAATTCACCTCCAAGGGCCGCACGGTCGACCCCTTTACGCTGGATGTGCTGAACAAGGCCATCGATATCATCGGCGACGGCAAGGGCAAGTACAAAGCCCTCGTCATTCACCACGACGGCGATGACTTCTCCCTCGGCGCGAATATCGGCCTTGCCGTGAAATACGCCTCGGCCGGCCAGTACTGGGCGGTCGAAAATTACGTGCAGAAGGGGCAGGATATTTACAAGCGCCTGAAAGACGCGCCCTTCCCCACGGTCGCCGCGCCCACCGGACGCGCCTTCGGCGGATCCTGCGAAATCCTGCTGCATTGCAGCCATGTGCAGGCCCATTCCGAAATCAACATGGGCCTTATCGAGGCGACGGCCGGCGTGCTTCCCGCCTGGGGCGGCAGCACGACGCTCCTGACCCGCGCGCAGGAAAAAATTCCCGGCAATCCTTCGGCCGCGCTGTCGGAAGTGTTCAATGTCCTGAGCCAGGCCAAAATCAGCACCTCGGCGCAGGATGCAAAAGACCTCTTGTACCTGCAACCGTCGGACGGTATCACCATGAACCGCGAAAGGCTGCTGGCGGACGCCAAAGCCAAGGCGCTGGAACTGGTGGCGCAGGGCTATACGCCGCCCAAACCCGTCAGCCTCGACCTCACCGGCCCCGCGGGCTATGAGGCGCTGACGAAACAGATCGACGCTGCCTATGCCAAGGGCGGCATACTGACGCCCTACGACGTCGTGGTGCTGGATCGCATCGCGCATACACTCTCGGGCGGCGATGACGCGGGCCCCGGCAAGCCGGTCAGCGATACCGACCTGCGCAAGCTGGAAATCAAAAACGTGATGAAGCTGCTGCATGACCAGCGGACCTTGGACCGTATTGAAAGCAAGCTGAAATATGCCAAAATCCTGCGCGAGCCGCCGGAGCCGGGCAAAACCGCCCAGCAGCTGCGCGACGAGGCGGAAGACAAGCGCGCGGGCAAGATCAAGCGCCTGTTCAATAAATTCCGATGGAAGAAAAAGCCCGCGGCGAAACCGGAACAGCAGCCTGCGAACAATAACCAGCCCGTGGCGCAACCCGCGGAAAAAGACGCTAAGAAGAAAGGCCCCAAACATGGCTGAGAAAAAAGACGAACCCCGCAGCGTCGTCATCGCGGGCTATGTGCGTTCTCCCTTCACTCCTGCCAACAAGGGCGAGCTGAAAGACGTGCGTCCCGACGACCTTCTGGCCCAGACGGTGCTGGGGCTGATCGAAAAAACCGGCATCGACCCGAACCTTGTCGAAGACCTGAAGGTCGGCTGCGCAATGCCGGAAGGCGAGCAGGGCTGGAACATGGCGCGGCAGGTCGTTCTGCTGGCCGGGCTGCCCCGCAAGATGGGCGGCGTCACGACGAACCGCTTCTGCGGCTCCTCGATGCAGACCGTGCATGACGCGGTCGGCATGATCTCCGCCGGCATGGCCGATGCGGTTATCTGCGCGGGCGTCGAAAGCATGACGCGCGTGCCCATGGGCGGCTTTAACCCCTCGCCGAACCCGAAACTGGTGAAGTCTTACCCCGCCGCCTATATCTCGACCGGCGCCGCCGCCGAAAACACCGCCGCCAAGTTCCAGGTTACCCGGGAAGATCAGGACGCCTATGCGCTGCAATGCCAGCAGAAGGCGGCGAAGGCGGATTTCAGCAATGATATCGTGCCCATTACGGCACCTGACGGCCATGTCGTCACAAAAGACGGCTGCCCGCGCCCCTCCACGACGCTGGAAGGTCTTGCGAAACTTAAGCCCGCGTTCAAGCAGGCCGGCAGCGTGACGGCCGGAACTTCTTCGCCATTAACGGACGGCGCGGCTGCCGTGCTGGTCTGCTCCGAAGAATTCGCGAAGGAACACGGGCTGGAAATTCTGGCCAAGGTGAAATCATTCGCCGTCTCCGGCGTGGACTCCGACACGCTGATGGGCCCCGTCACGGCGCTGAACAAGGCGCTGAAGAAAGCGGGCCTGAAGATCGAAGATATCGACACGTTTGAGTTGCACGAGGCCTTTGCCGCGCAGGCCGTCGCCTGCTCGCGTCAGCTGGGCCTGCCGCCTGAAAAGGTGAACAAGCACGGCGGCGCGCTCGCCATGGGTCACCCCTTGGGCGCGTCCGGCGCAGTACGCGTCGGCGAAGCCGCGAAGATATTGCACGACGAAGGCGGCAAATACGCCGCCGCCGCCATGTGCATCGCGGGCGGTCAGGGAATTGCGACGATTTTTGAAGCGCCCTCGAATGACGACAAAAAGCCGTCCGTGCCAAAAGGCAAGTGCCCGGTTCCGCATTGATGACTTAATTCTCTTTCACGAAGCGAAAGTCGTCAGTCCCTTCTCCCGGAGGGAGGGAGTGATTAGCTTTGGAGATACAAATGTTTAATTGGCTAAAGAGTCAAAAAGAGACTTGGCGCAAAGCGGCAGAACAGGGCGACGCCATACAGCAATTCAATTTTGGCATGACGTACTTGGACAGACTGAACCCGAAGGAAAGCGACCCTATAGAAGGAATGAAATGGCTTCGGAAGGCCGCTGAACAAGGCTATGCCCCCGCACAAAATAACATTGGGAATTTTTTAATGCGGGGATGGTACAAGGAAATCAAGCAGAATTACGAAGAAGCCTATTTCTGGCATAGCTTGGCTGCAAAGGCCGATTATTACAATAGTGCGGATGAAGCCGCAAAGCACTTAACCCCAGAGCAAATCAAGGAAATTGACCAGCGTGTGAAAGAATGGAAGCCTGTGATGACACAGGTTTCGCAGCCTGAAATTTCTTCCGCAATTCCTGAGGAGGAAATGGAGGCAGCTCAGAACGCAATTCGAAGGAAGTCGGCAGAATTTGATCCGATTTCAAAGGTCGTTGACAAGCGTCTCACCGTTTCCAAAGACACAGTTTCGCAACTTGCAAAATTCAAAAAGGCTGAAAAGTTTGTCGATTTGCCCGGAGTTGATAACGCCGCCGAAAAGAAACGTCTTTCGGAGCATCTTGATAACCTGGTCGATAAGTTGATTGCAGATGTATCCAAAAACCCCAGCAAGCTTTGGGTATTAACGCAGTTTCAGGTGGTGCTTGAGGCTATTTGGGATGAAGATACTGAAGCGCAGGAGCATTTTGGCGTAGAGCTAAAAAAGCTAATGGATATTCTTGGAATGGAAAGTTCCGATGGGCTAATTGGCTACTACAGATACGGCGATCTTGTATATATGATGCAAGAGTTAAAAACGGATAAAAAATGACAGTAAGGGGACGCTGCGTCCTCTCCCAAAGGAGAGGGGACTGACGCGCTTCGCGCGGTTTTAATAATTTAGATTATTGCTTTTTTGATAATTTAAATTGCTAAAATCGCAATTATGGTGTATACTGGGTAAGGAAAGGAAACCAGATGACCCCAATTCTCCACTCGCCCCCGACTCCCGAAACCACTTCCATGCAGCAGATAGCGCAGTCCCGGCGGTGCGGCGCGCGCCCGGTCCTTCGGGGTCGCGCTGCCGCCGCAGAATTTCCCATATTTCTTTGTCCGGCCCGATCCGCCGGCAAAATTTTCAAAAATCGAAAAACAATTCCCACCGGGATGAAGTCGGCCCGGGCCTTTCGCCGGGGTTTCGCGTGTTCTTAAGGCTGCGGATTTTCTTTGGGTTTTGGTTGCGGGAATGAGTCCACCATGATTACCTCGCGGCGGAGCCGGTCGGATTCCTGCAACAGCTTTTGTTCGTCGCTGGTGATAATGCCGGCCTTTACGGCGCTGTCCAGCTGCATGTCGCGGGTCTTGCCGGGGTTGAATTTCTTCGCGCGGACGGCCAACGCCAGTTTCTTCTCCAGCGGTTCGGTTGCCACAGCTTTCGCAAAAGCGGCCTCCAGCTTGCCGATGGCGAATTTTTCATCCTTCGGCATAAACAGCCCTTCGGCCATGCGGGTGCGCGCGGGTCCCGGCTCGCGCAATGTATCGGCGGCTTTTGCATCGAGAATATCGGAAGGGGGCAGGTTCCGCTTGCCCAGCGGGAAGGTCAGCGGGCGAAGGAGCCGGCCGGCGATTTTATTCGGGTGATTGCGCAGGGCGGCGTCGAGAGCCTTTTCGGCCTCGGCCAAAGCATGCTGGCAGGCCCAATGGACCAGCGCCGCGTCTTCCTTCGGGCGGCCCTGCTTCTCGTAATGCCAGAGCGTGCAGGAGGCAAGATACAGGTTGCTGTAAACATCGCCAAGGCGCGCGGAGGTGCGCTCCTTCATCTTCAGGCCACCGCCCAGCGTGAGCAGCGTCGTATCGCCCGTCAGCGCGAAGGCCGCGGCGAGGCGGTCGATCTGCTTGTAATAGCGTTTCATCTCTGGGTCGGTATCCTTCGGCGCGCGGCCGCCGAGGCCGCCCGTGATTCCGTACCACAGGCTCTTGGCCGTATTGCGGATGCCGTTGCCGACATGCTGTGTCAAAACCTTGCGCAGCTTGCCAAAGGCCGACTTCGGGTCGGGGTCGCTGGCGGCCTCCAGTTCCTTCAATACATATGGGTGCGCGCGTACGCTGCCCTGGCCGAAAATAATCAGGTTGCGCGTCATGATATTCGCGCCCTCGACCGTAATCGTGATGGGCGCGAAAGTCTGCAGCTCGGACAGAAGGTTGGAGGGGCCGTTGCTCAACCCCTTGCCGCCATGTACATCCATCGCGTCGTTCACGACTTTGCGCATGCCTTCGGTCAGGTGATATTTCAAAATCGCGGAGGGGATGGCGGGGCGCTCGCCCTCGTCGACCATCTGCAGCGTGGCGGCGCGCGCGGCGTTCATCATATAGGTCATGCCGGCCATGCGCGCGAGAGGTTCCTCTACGCCTTCGAACCTGCCGATCGCCGTGTTGAACTGTTTGCGCACGCGGGAGTAAGCGCCCGTCACGACGCTCGCAAATTTCGCAGCCGAAGTGGAAACAGCGGGCAGCGACAGGGAGCGCCCGACGGCAAGGCTTTCCATCAGCATTTTCCAGCCTTGCCCTGCGCCTTCCGGCCCGCCGACGATGGCATCGAGCGGCAGGAAAACATCCGTGCCCTTGTTCGGCCCGTTCTGGAAGGCGAGGCCCATCATGTCGTGGCGGTCGCCAATCTCGACGCCCGGCGCATCGCGCGGCACGAGGGCCACCGTGATGCCGGGGCTTTTGCCCTTGCCGAGAATGTTGTCAGGATCTTCAAGTTTAAACGCGAGGCCCAGCAGCGTGGCCACGGGCCCCAGCGTGATATAGCGCTTTTCCCAGTTCAGTTTAATGCCGATTTCGCCCTTTTCATTGCGGCAGACGATGCCGGTATCCGAAATACTCCCCGCATCCGATCCGGCTTCCGGCGTGGTGAGGGCGAAACAGGGAATATCTTCGCCCTTCGCAAGGCGTGGCAGGTAATGGTCTTTCTGTTCCTTCGTGCCATAGGCGAGGATCAGCGCGGCGGGACCGACGGAATTGGGGATCATCACCGAAACCGCGCCCGTCATGTTGCGGCTGGCCAGTTTCATGATGATGGCGGAATGCGCCTGCGATGAAAATTCTTTGCCGCCGTATTCCTTGGGGATTTCGAGGCCGAGAAAGCCTTCGCTTTTGATGAAATCCCAGACCGGCTGCGGCAGATCCTTGTCCTTTTGTATCTGCCAGCTGTCCATCATCGCGCAGAGTTTCTCGACGGGGCCGTCGAGAAAGGCCTGTTCGTCGGCGGTCAGTTGCGGTTTGTTGAGCTTGAACAGCTTGTTCCAGTCGGGATGGCCGGACATCAACTCGCCGTCCCAGCCGATGGTGCCGGATTCAAGCGCTTCCCGCTCCGTGCGCGACAAGGGCGGCAGGGTCTTGCGGAACGCATCGACAAGTCTTTTGCGCAATGACATAAAACGGCTTCAAAAATGTATGATGGGCTGAACTATGCCTGTCCGGGAAGGGCTTGGCAAGGCGGGAAGTCTCTTCTCCCTCTCCTTCCGGGAACCTCTCGAAACTCCGTATGAAAGAGCGATGGGAAGCGTCGAGTTAATTTTCATAAGCTGCGCGAAGCGGGTTAAGTGTTGTAAAAAGCGGCCCTTGATTTAATTTAAGCCCAGCAACAGGCCAAGCAGGTTGACCGTCATGCCGTCCAGAGAAACAGCCACTCGCCCGGAATGGGATGTCGCGCGCGCGCAGGAGATCCTGCAGGCGAAGAAACATATTCCCGGCGCCCTGCTGCCCATCCTGAACGCGCTGCAGGAGGAATTCGGCTACATCAATCCCGACTTTGTGCCAGAAATGGCTGACGCCCTGAATATTTCCCGGGCCGAGGTGCACGGTGTTATCACCTTCTATCATGACTACCGCCAGGAACCGCCGGGACGGCATATCGTGAAAATCTGCCGGGCGGAAGCCTGCCAGTCTATGGGCGGCCGGGAGCTGGAGGCGCATGTGAAGTCGCGCCTCGGCGGGTATCACGGTAAATCCGCAACCGGGGAATATACGCTGGAGCCCGTCTATTGCCTCGGCAATTGCGCCTGTGCCCCGGCGCTGATGATCGACGGGAAGCTGCATGGCCGGGTGACGAAGGAAAAATTCGACGCGCTGACTGCCAAAAAGGGAAAAGCCGGATGAAGGTGTACGTGCCGCATGACGCTTCATCCTTAAGCCTCGGCGCGGATGAGGTTGCCGAGGCCTTCTCGCGACAGGATGGCGTTGACGTTGTTCGTAACGGCAGCCGGGGTTTGTACTGGCTGGAGCCTATGGTCGAAATTGAAACGCCGCAGGGGCGGCACGCCTATGGTCCCGTTGCGGCTGCCGATGCCGCTGCGATTATCAAGCAGAGCGTATCGCATCCCCTGTTCCTGGGGCCGGTCGAGGAAATACCCGCCCTGAAAATCCAGAACCGGCTGACCTTCGCCCGCTGCGGCGTCATAGAGGCGTTGTCGCTGGACGATTACAAGTCCCATGGCGGCTTCGCGGGCCTTGAGAAGGCGCTGAAACTCGCGCCGCAGCAGATCGTGGATGCCGTCAAGGCTTCCGGCCTGCGGGGCAGGGGCGGCGCGGCTTTCCCGGCGGGCATCAAGTGGCAGACCGTCCTGACCTGTGTGGCGGACAAAAAATACATCGTCTGCAACGCCGACGAGGGGGACAGCGGCACCTTCGCCGACCGGATGATTATCGAGGGTGACCCGTTTTGTCTGATCGAAGGCATGATTATCGCGGGCCTCGCCGTGGGCGCGACACAGGGCTATGTCTATCTGCGCTCCGAATACCCGAATGCGCGGGGCATATTGCAGCAGGCAATCGATACGGCTTACGCCAGCCATTACCTCGGCAGCAATCTCTGCGGCAGCGGCAAGGGTTTTGACCTTGAAATCCGCGTCGGCGCGGGTGCCTATATCTGCGGAGAGGAAACGGCGCTTTTGGAAAGCCTCGAGGGCAAGCGCGGCATGATCCGCTACAAGCCGCCGCTGCCCGCCATCAAAGGGCTGTTCGGCCGTCCAACGGTCGTGAACAACGTCATTACGCTGACGACGGTGCCCTTCATCCTCGCCAACGGGGCGGAAGCCTACAGCAACCACGGCGCGGGAAAGTCGCGGGGCACGCTGACGGTACAGCTCGCCGGCAACGCGAAGCGCCCCGGCCTTTACGAGCTGGATTTCGGCATCCCGCTGCGCAAGCTGCTCTACGACATCGGCGGCGGAACGGCGACGGGCCGCCCCATCAAGGCTGTCCAGTGCGGCGGGCCTTTGGGCGCTTACCTGCATGAAAGCCAGTTCGACCTGCCGCTGACCTATGAAGACCTTGCGACGGAAAAGGCAATGGTGGGCCACGGCGGGGTCGTGGTATTCGACGACACCGTGAACATGGCCGAGCAGGCGCGCTATGCGATGGAATTCTGCGCGGTGGAATCCTGCGGCAAGTGCACGCCCTGTCGCGTGGGTTCCGTGCGCGGCGAGGAAGTCATCAAAAAGATCATCCGCGGCGAGAATGTGGCGGAAAACCGCGTGCTGCTGGAAGACTTGTGCGAGACTATGATCGACGGCTCCCTCTGCGCGATGGGCGGCATGACGCCTTTCCCGGTTTTGAGCGCGCTGCAATTCTGGCCGGAAGACTTCGGTCTTGCGCCGGCGCGAAAGGCGGCCTGACATGGCGCGCATCATCGAAAAGGACCTCGGCACCCCCAAAAGCCACGCGCAGAACACCGTGTCGCTGGAGATCGACGGCAAAGGCGTCACCGTGCCGGAAGGCACCTCGGTCATGCGCGCCGCGGAAGAGGCGTGCATCGATATCCCGAAACTTTGCGCAACGGACCGTCTGGACGCATTTGGTTCCTGCCGCCTCTGTGTCGTCGAGGTCGAGGGGCGCAAGAATTATCCCGGTTCCTGCCACACGGAAGCCGCGGCCGGCATGAAGGTGCGCACGCAAAGCGCTAAGCTCTCCAAAATCCGCTCGAACGTAATGGAACTTTACCTCTCCGACCATCCGGCGGATTGCGCGGCCTGTGCTTCCGGCGCCTGCGAGATGAGGGAGATGGCTGAGAAGGTCGGCGTTAAAGCCGTACGTTACGGGCGCGACGGCAAGAACCACCAGTCGCTGCCATGCGATGACAGCAACCCCTATTTCACATTCGATCCGTCGCAGTGCATCGTCTGTTCGCGCTGCGTGCGCGCCTGCGACGACATTCAGGGAACCTTTGCCCTGACGGTGCAGGGGCGCGGATTCGATTCCGTGATCGCGGCGGGTCAGAACGAAGGGTTCCTGAAATCCGACTGCGTCTCCTGCGGCGCCTGCGTGCAGGCCTGTCCGACGGGAGCCTTGCTGGAAAAGACGACCATCAAGGAAGGCCTGGGCGACCGCGACGTGCTGACGACCTGCGCCTATTGTGGGGTCGGCTGCTCGTTCAAGGCGGAGGTCAAGGGCAAGCAGATCGTGCGCATGATCCCCTACAAAGAAGGGAAATCGAACGAAGGTCACTCCTGCGTCAAAGGCCGTTTCGCCTGGACTTACGCCACGCACCCCGACCGCATCACGAGTCCTATGATACGCGAAAAGACGACGGATCCGTGGCGCAAGGTGTCGTGGGATGAAGCACTGGCCTATACCGCGTCCGAATTCAAGCGTATCCAGAAGCAATACGGCCGCAACGCCATCGGCGGCATCGCCTCCGCCCGCTGCACGATCGAGGAAACCTTCCTCGTCCAGAAAATGGTGCGGGCCTGCTTCGGCAACAACAACATCGACAACTGCGCGCGCGTCTGCCATTCACCGACAGGCTACGGCCTGAAAATGACGCTGGGCACTTCGGCGGGTACGCAGGATTTCGCTTCGGTCGACCATGCGGATGTCGTCATGGTCGTCGGCTCCAATCCGACGGATGCGCATCCGGTTTTCGCCTCGCGCATGAAACAGCGCCTGCGGGAGGGCGCGAAGCTGATCGTTGTCGACCCGCGCAAGACGGATATCGTGCGCTCGCCGCATGTGGAAGCTGCTTACCATCTGGCGCTGAAGCCCGGCACCAACGTCGCCGTGCTGGACGCCATGGCGCATGTGATCGTGACCGAAGGCCTGACGGATGACGAATTCATCCGCGCCCGCTGCGATATGGACGGCTTTGCGCTCTGGAAGGAATTCATTGCGCGCAAGGAAAATTCCCCCGAAGCGCTGCAAGCCAGCTCCGGCGTCCCGGCCGCCGATGTCCGGGCGGCTGCGCGGCTTTATGCGAACGCGCCCAATGCGGCGATTTACTACGGGCTGGGCGTCAGCGAGCACAGCCAGGGCTCCGTCGGCGTCATGTGTCTTGCCAACCTCGCCATGGCGACGGGCAACCTGGGGCGCGAGGGCGTGGGCGTCAACCCCCTGCGCGGGCAAAACAACGTGCAGGGCTCCTGCGATATGGGCTGCTTCCCGCACGAGCTGCCGGGTTACCGCCATGTTTCCGACAGCGCGACGCGCGCCGTTTTCGAGCGGGAATGGGGCGTGACGCTGGATGCAGAGCCGGGCCTGCGTATCCCCAACATGATCGACGCCGCCGTGATGGGCCATTTCAAGGGACTCTACATTCAGGGCGAAGACCTGGCTCATTCCGACCCCAACATCCAGCACGAAACGGCGGGGCTGGGCGCGATGGAATGCGTCGTGGTTCATGATTTATTCATGAACGAAACGACGAAATACGCGCATGTCTTTCTGCCGGGGGCCTCCTTTCTCGAAAAGGATGGCTGCTTCATCAATGCGGAGCGGCGTATCAACCGCATCCGCAAGATTATAGATCCCCTCGGCGGCAAGGCCGACTGGGAAGGCACCATGGCGTTGGCCAAGGCCATGGGCTACGACATGCATTATAACCATGCGTCGGAAATCCTCGATGAAATCGCGCGTACGACGCCGACTTTCTCGGGCGTCAGTTATGAGAAACTCGACCAGCTGGGATCGGTGCAGTGGCCCTGCAATGATATCGCGCCGGAGGGCACGCCCGTCATGCACATCAACCAGATCGTGCGCAACCCCGGCATGTTCACGCTGACAGCCTATGTGCCGACCGAGGAGAAGACGACCCCGAAATTCCCGCTGCTGCTGACCACCGGGCGCATCCTGTCGCAGTACAATGTGGGCACGCAGACCGCGCGCACCGAGAATAACATCTGGCATGACGAAGACGTGCTGGAGATCCATGCCTATGACGCGGAGCAGCGCGGCATCAACGACGGCGATTTCGTCTCCCTGCAAAGCCGCAAGGGCGAAACCGCGCTGCGCGCGGTGATTTCGGAACGCATGCAGCCCGGCGTCGTCTATACAACCTTCCATTTCGCGGACACAGGCGCCAACGTGGTGACGACAGAGTATTCCGACTGGGCCACCGAATGCCCGGAATACAAGGTGACGGCCGTGCAGGTGCGGCTCACCAACCGGCAATCCCCCTGGCAGGAAGAGTACAGGAAGCCCCATGGCTAAAGCTCTGGCAGGTCATGTACAGGTCGACGCGCGTCGCTGGCAGGACGGCAGCCATCTGGATGTCCAGCAGAATATCGCGGCCGAAGTGCCGGTGTCGCTTGTTTACAATGGCGTCTCCTATGCCGTGATGATGGCGACGCCTGCGGACCTCGAGGATTTCGGTCTCGGCTTCTCCTTAAGCGAAGGGATTATCGGCAGTCCCGCCGAAATGGAGGGACTCAAAGTCCTGAAAATGCACAGGGGCCTGATGGTCGCAATGGATATTCCTGCTGCGCGCTATGCGAAAATCGCCGACCGTGCGCGGCATCTGGCGGGCCGCACGGGCTGTGGTTTATGCGGCATAGAGAGTCTTGAGGCGGCGATGCCCGCCCTCGCGCCGCTGGCGGTCACGGCGACTGTCAGTCACCGTGCGATCTACAAGGCTTTTGATGATCTTTACAATCTGCAGCCTGAAAAGCAGGCGACGGGGGCGGTCCATTGCGCTGCGTTTGCGGATTTCAAAGGGAATATCGAACTGGTGCGGGAGGATGTCGGGCGACATAATGCGCTCGACAAACTGATCGGCGCTGCGGTCAAGGCAAAGACCGACCCCGCGTCGGGCTTCGTCCTCATCACCAGCCGCTGCAGCTATGAAATGGTGCAGAAAACCGTCGCCTTCGGCTGCCCGGTGCTGGTGGCGATTTCCGCCCCCACGACGCTTGCCGTACAGATGGCGAAGGACGCCAATCTCGCGCTGATTGCGCAGGCGCGTCATAAGAGTTTTATCGCCTTTACTTATCCGGAAAGAGTGGTTTTTTGAGTGTGCATGCCATGAACCAGAAAATGATGGAAACCGACCGCATGCTGCACAAGGCGAACCAGATTGCGCTGAACTTCGCCGCTTATCCGCGCTTGCAGGCTGTGGATTACGTTGCTGAACATATAAGAAAATTCTGGCCCCCCATGATGAGGCAGCAAATAATTGCCCATGTGCAGGGCGGGGGCCATGGTTTGCATGAACTGGCCATTGACGCCGTTAAAATACTGAAAGAATAGTCCCTAAAATACCTTCTTCTTTTAACGCGGACATGAGCGCATAAGGCATTGAAAATAAACGAATGATGCCCGGAAGCGACGTTTCGTGGTAAAATGAATCATTACAAAAGGGGAGGGGTGAATCCCATCGCCGATCCGAACAAAGACGCCGCCGGCACGCTGAGCCGGTTCCAGACTCCCGCGCCGGGGGATTACGCCGTGCGCGCGACGAAGGACGGGGATATCGCGACCGTCAGGCTCGATCATGCTCCCGGCGCCACCGGCAAGGTCGCGCTGTTCCTGCCCAAGGGCTTCGATCCATCCAGGCCGGCCGTCATCATGCCTTATTTCCACGGCCATGGCGGCGGCATCGACGATGCGCTCAACCGCCAGAAGCTGACCGAGCAGGCGGCCAAAAGCGGCAAGAACATCGCCTTCGTCATTCCGCAGCTGGGTGAAAAATCTGAAATCAAGGATGCTTTCAGGAAACCTGAATATGCCGCCAAATTCCTGGATGAGGCCGCGGGCGCGCTCTCGAAGCTTTATACGCAGACCCACCCCGGCGCCGATGCGGAAAAGGTGTCGCAGTCTTTCAAGGACATGCCGATTGTTCCCTTGACCTACAGCGGCGGCTATCAGGCGACCTGGCCGACTCTGAAGGATCCGCGGGTGAAGGGCGTCGTGGCGCTGGATTCCATGTACAGTTCTGCGAAACCCTTTATCGATTTTTCCAGACGGGCGGACGAGCCCTTCGTCTCCGTCACCGTCGGCCCATCGACCAAGGGGCATGTGGATGAATTCGAAAAAGCCTCCATGAAGGGAAATACCGTCGTCACGCCGATGAAGGGCGGACACGGGGAACTGGTGCAAAGCGCGCTCGGCGGCGTGCTGGAGACGATTTCAATCGAGGCAGACGGAAGGCCTTCGCTTGCGGCGGGAGCCACGGAAAAGCAGGTGCTGGCATCTCTCCGCTCGCCCAAGCCCGGGTAATCCTGGTCAGTCGGGCGCGCCGCTTTCACCCAGAATGACCACCTGCGTCCCCGGCTCCACAATCTCAAACAGCACCTTGATGTCTTCCGGATAGAGCCGGATACAGCCGTGGCTCGCGCGCGTGCCAATGGAGGAAGGACGGTTCGTCCCGTGCATGGCATAGCCGGACCAGCCCAGGTACAAGGCATATTGGCCGAGAGGGTTGTCGGGGCCGGGAGGAACAACGGCGGGCAGCGTCGGGTCTTCCGCGCGGATAGAGTCGGGCGGCGTCCACGAGGGAGCCTTCTTTTTCCTGACAATTTTTGTCACGCCCTGCGGCGTCTGCCATCCATCCTTCCCGGTGCCGATGGGAAAAGTATATACCCTGTCCGTGCCGTCGAAATAAAACAGCCGGAGCCTGCGCAGGTCGATGACCAGACCTTCCCGCACGGGCGGCAGGGCGTGGAGCGCAGGGATGACCAGAACGGCGCCCTTGGCGGGCTTTCTCACGGGAATGCCGGGGTTTGCCGCCTGCAGCTCGAGGATGCCGAGATCAAAGCGGCGCGCGACGTCATAGAGCGTTTCTTTCGCCTTCACCGTGTATTGCGATGTGGCTCCCGCAACGTCGCCGCGGATATAAAAAACGGCGGCCTGCGCCGGCGCGCCTGCGGCAGAGGCGATAAGAAAGCAAAAGAATATTATTAAGCACCGGCGCATGACGCCCCCTCTCCGCGCGCGGCTACCGCGGGCCGTCGGCCAGGCTTTGGTTCAGTTTTTCGACGATCCGGGCCTGCGCCCCAAGGAAGGCCGATTTGAAAGCCGCGTGAATGGCGGGCAGGCTGTCGCTTGCCGCCTGCCTGACGGAAGAGCCGGTCTGAAAGGACGCGAGGATGCGCCCGCCCGGGCGGGTGACAAGGCTCGCCGCAAGACCGACCCGGATAACGGGGGCGGCGCCCGTCTTCGCGTATTCCGCCTGGAAGTCCCGGATCTCGAGCTTCAGGATCATGTCCGCCGCCAGCCCCGTCTGGTCGGATGCGACGGCTTTGAACAGGCCTGAACCGTCCAGCGTCTTGACAAGGCTGTCCTGCGCCAGAACGGGCAGGAAATCCGCCCATCTCGCGCCGGCGTAGTAATCACGGACGCTTTTGTCCCGGACGAGGGAGATGCGGTGCGTATCCAGTTCCGGCGCGGCCGTGGGCAGTTCCACGTTCAGGCGGCTGCCGGTATGGATTTTGGCGGCGGTTTTTGCGGGACTGAGGGAAAACATATAGGCCTGTCCCAGGTCTTTGGGCGACAGCGCGCAGGCCGCCAGAAAGAGGGCGAGGAATGCGCAAGCGATGAATGACTTCCTCATTTTTTCTTCACCTTGTAGCCTTCATATTGCGGGCCGCGCATCAGGACCGAGGGGTCTTCGCGGATGGTGCGGGCGAGCATCTTGATTTCCTGCAAGGCGGCCTTTGCCGCGTTCAGGACCTCCGAGGTTTCGGTGATGACATCCTGCACTCCCGAGACGTTTTTGTCGCTGAGCAGTTTTTGCATCTGCTCCGTCGTCTTTTCAAGCTCGCTGATCACCTTGGGCGCCACCGCCATGATTTCCTGCAGGTCGGATTTGGCCGACCGGATCACCGGGTATTCCTCGCCTTCCTTCGCTTCCAGGAAGACGGCCGGACCTTGCGGTTTCGCATTCTCCAGCGACAGGTAAGTCGTGCCGGTAATGCCCTGGAAGGCGACCGTGGCCACGGTGTCCTCGCGTATCGGGGCCGTGTCCGAAATCTTCGTGATGACGATAATTTTGTCGCTCTCGCGCGAGATAAAATGAATGTCGCTGACGACGCCGACATCAAGCCCTTTCAGCTTGACGGGGGCGCCGCGCGCGAGGCCCGCCACCGAGCTGTCGAAGTAGATGGCGTACTGGACCAGGTGCTTGCGGTCCTGTCCGCCGCCGAACGCCATCAGGTAGTAGACGAAGATGAACGTCACCGCGAGAAAGAAGACGCCGACCCTGAAATAATACTTTTCTGTTTCCATGCTCTATCCTCTTGCCACGGATTTTGCCCGCTCGCCGTGGAAATATTCCTGCAGCCAGGGGTGCTTGTCCTTCATATGGTCCTCGAGCGACCCGACGCGGATTTTCCGGTCCACCAGCACGGCGATGCGGTCGCAGATGTTAAAAAGGCTGTCCAGGTCGTGCGTGATCATGAAGACCGAGACGCCCAGCTGCGTGGAGATGTCGCGGATGAGGTGATCGAACCCTTCGGCCGAAATCGGGTCGAGGCCTGAGGTCGGCTCGTCGAGGAAAAGAATCTTGGGATCCAGCGCCAGCGCGCGCGCCAGCGCCGCCCGCTTGACCATGCCGCCCGAAAGCTGCGCGGGATACTTTTTTCCGGCATCGGCAGGCAGGCCGACCAGCTCGATTTTCATGCGCGCGAGGTCGTGGATCATGCTTTCGGAAAGCGCCGTTCTCTCCCGGAACTGAAAGGCGATGTTTTCGGTGACCGTCAGGTTCGAGAACAGGGCCCCTTTCTGGAACAGGACGCCCCAGAGCTTCTCGACCTCCTGGAATTCCGCGGGCGACAGCTTCGCGATATCGCGCCCCTCGATCAGGACGGTTCCGGCGGCCGGGCGCTGCAGCCCGATGATGGTGCGCAGGAGGACGGACTTTCCAGTGCCGTTGCCGCCTACGATGCCGACGATTTCTCCGGGGAACACGTCGAAGTCAAGACCGTCGTGGACCACATGGGCGCCGAACCTGTTGACAAGTCCCCTGACCTGGATGATGGGCTGCATCAGATCCCCAGCTTCGTGAAAATGACGGAAAACAGGGCGTCGGCGACGATCACAAGAAAAATCGCCTGCACGACGGCGGTGATAGTCTTGCGCCCGACTTCCTCGGCGGAGCGGCTGGGCCGCAATCCCTGCATGCAGCCGACGATGCCGATCAGCACCGCGAAAGCGGGAGCCTTGGAAAGGCCGACGTAAAACTGCTTGAGGTCCGCGGCCTCCTGCATGCGGGACGTGTATTGCAGGTAGGAATAGTCGAGGAAGGACGCCATATAGACGTATCCGCCGAGGAGGCCCATCATGTCCGCGAGGACGGTGAGCAGCGGCAAGGCGATTACGATGGCGATAAGGCGCGGCAGAACGAGGACCTGGAACGGCGACGCCCCCATCGTCTGCAGGGCATCCACTTCCTCGTTCATCTTCATGGTCCCGAGCTGTGCCGCGAAGGCGCTGCCGGAGCGGCCGGCCAGCATGATGGCGGTGATGAGCGCGCTCATCTCGCGCAGGGTCGACAGGACGATCAGGTCGACCGTGTATATGGTGGCGTCGAACTTGGCCAGCTGATAGGAGCCTTGGTAGCCCGTCACGAAAGAGATCGAAAAGGCCATCAGGGCGATGATGGGAACCGCCTTGAGGCCGGCCTCGTTGACGTGGAAGACGATGCTGCGCAGGCGCAGGTTTTTCGGCTGCAGGACAAGCCCGGGCAGGCTGGCGAGGAACTGGCCGAGGAAGGCGATCGCCCGCAGGGTGTCCTGCCAGATGTCCATCGTCTGTTTCCCGGCGGCGATGAAGAAGGCCGCGACGTGGCCGGCATATTTCTCCTCCGGCTCCTTTTCATGGGGCAGCTGCGCCACCCGTTCGAGGGTGCGGCGGTGATTGTCCTGCAGGTTGCTGATGTCGACGGCGATGTTTTTCGCCCGAAGCCGGGTCGCGAGGTCGTTCAGGTACCAGGCGCCGGAGGTGTCGAGCATCTCGAGGCCGCTGCCGTCGAAGGTGACGCGGGTGCAATTCACAAGGGGGACGCCGTCAAGCTCGGTCTTGATATCGGACAGGCCGGTCACGGTCCACCGCCCCTGAAGCCCGAGCTTCATGGCGGAGCTATCCCTGCCGGAGATGGCTTTATGATACGAAGCCATTTGGGTTCCCTGAACGGCCCGCTCCCCCAAGCGGGCGCGGGCGCAGTCCCATTATGACCGTGTCCGGGGAAAAATCACATTGATATTTATCAAGCAAAGCGCCGGCTCCCCTGTTTCTGTCAACCGCGCCGGCCGCGGTCTTTCGCAGGGAACCCTTTTCCGGACGGCGCGCTCCTGGTTTAGAACACCGGGCCCGGTTTCGCCGCGGGCTTCGCATCGGGCTCGGGCGCGGCGCCGTGGATCAGCTGCGCCGGAATACCGAAAGCTTCCACCAGCGTCTTGGCCTTGGGGCGGAGCTTCGCATTCAGGTCGTGCTCAAGGCGCACCAGCGAGTGGGTCAGTTCGGTATTCAGGTTGCCGTTCTCAAGATACCACAGCGCATTGTTGCGCAGGGTATGCACTGCATAAAGGTCGCACAGGTCCTTGAGAACTTCCTTGACTTCAGGATCCTTCTGCTCTTCGACGGTTTTGACGAACTTCTCGAGGATCAGGCGCTCCGCATAGGCGTCCGCATAGGCCACCATGTCGTCCTGGATGAGATTAGCGACTTCGACCTTGTCGTGACGATCGGCAAGTTTCTTGGCCTTCCGGACAAGGTTATGCGCCATCGTCCGCTCCCGCGTTTCGAAGAGCCCCATCTGGTCTTCGGCGTTCAGGAACTCGTCGCGGTTCGCCCAGCGCGCCCAGCGGTCCTGGCGGCCCATGTCATAGGCCTTGAACAGCTTGCCGATCGGGTTCGAAGCCGAAAACTTCTTGCCGAGGCGGGTCATCTGGTTTTTCGCCACCAGCATGCGCAGGATCAGGTTGTCGCCCTCGAAGGTGCGGAAGACGTCCATGTCGCCGCGGAGAACGCCGTAGCGCTCCTCGGACATGAAGCCTTTGCCGCCAGCCAGCTTGCGGGCTTCGTCCACGGACTCCATCGCGCGGTCGGAAGAAACCGACTTGATCGCGGCCGCCATGGTCTCGGTGCGGGGGTCGTTTTTCTCGAACATGGTCAGGAGATCGCGGGTCGCGAAATGCAGAGCATAGGCCTCCGCGATCTTGGGCATCAGGCGCGTCTGCGTCGCCTGCTTGTCCATCAGCGTGTCGCCGAAGACGACGCGGTTTTCCGCGAACTCGACGGCGGCGGCCAGCGCGTTCTTGTTGCCTGACAGCGCGGCCATGGAAACGAATACGCGACCGGTGACCAGCGTGCCGATCATCTTGAAGAAGCGCGCCGATTTTTTCTCGATATCGCTCTGGTAATCGCCGTTTGCGTCGATCTGGCCGAATTTATCCAGCATCGCGTCATAGGGCACCTTTACATTGTCGAAAGACAGCGTGCCGTTGTCGATGCCATTCAGACCGACCTTGTGGCCGTTGTCGCCGATGGTGACGCCAGGCAGCGTCTCTCCGGTCTTTTCGTCGCGGACGGGGACCAGGAAGGCGTGCACGCCCTTGGACTCCTCGCCCGGCGCCATCTGCAGCTGCGCGAAGACGACCATCATGCGGCCGTGCTTGGCCGCGTTGCCGATATAGGTCTTGCGCGCGTCGGGGTGGGGCGTGTTGATCTCAAACGAACGGGTCGCGTGGTCATAAACAGCAGTCGTTTGCGTGCCCTGCACGTCGGAGCCGCAGGCCATTTCGGTCATGCCGAAGCCGCCCAGCAGGCGTCCGGTGATGACTTCCTCGATCAGGTGCTGGTGCTTTTCGGTGCCAAGGCGCTCGATGCTCGTGCCGAACAGGCCGAACTGAACGCCCTGCTTGACCGCAAGGCTCATGTCCGCATGGGCGAGGATTTCGCCGATGTTGATGTAGGCCGAACCCTGCCCGCCGCCGCCGTGCCTGGGGTCGTAAGGCATGCGGGTGAAGCCTTCCTCGATCAGCATTTTGATGCGGTCGAGGGTTTTTTCGCGGTATTCGGCCTTTGGCATGTCGGCGGGCACCGGCGCCATCTCGGGGCGGGAGACGAACTCGCGCGCCACGTTGCGGATCTCGGCGAAGGGCCCGTCCATCACGTCCAGCAGGCGTTTCGCCAGCGATTTTTCCTCGGGCTTGCTTTCTTCCGCAAAGGCGCCCTTCAGTCCCGAACCGTCAGCCATGTTACATCTCCCTCTTTATAATTATGTTCGTTCGACGTTGCCGTTGATCAAGGCTTGGGCGCCGGCGCAGGGGCCGCTGCCTTTGCCTCGAGTTCGGCCTTGTCTTCGGACTTCAGCGCCTTCTTGTCGGGCTTGCCGATGTTGGTCTTCGGCAGGCTGTCGCGGAACTTCCACAGGTGCGGAACTTCGTAGGGCGCCAGGCGCTCGAGCAGGAACTTCTTGAGTTCTTCCGGCGTCGCCTTCGCGCCTTCTTTCAGCACGATATGCGCTTTGACTTCCTCATCCACTTTTGGATCCGGCACGCCAACGACGCAGACTTCCGAAATCGCCGGGTGCAGCAGCATTGCGTTCTCGACTTTCAGGGGGAAGACCTTCATGCCCTGACGGTTGATCATATCCTTCATGCGGCCAGTGATGTAGATGCAACCGGTTTTCGGGTCGATATAGCCGGTGTCGCCGGTGTGGAAGTAGCCGTCCTTGTCCATCACTTTTGCCGTTTCGTCATCGTGCTTCCAGTAGCCCTTCATGACCTGCGGGCCCTTGATGCAGATTTCGCCGTTTTCGCCCAGTCCCAGCACCTCGTCGGAAATATCCGGCGCTTTTGCGATGCTTGTGACGCGCACCTGCGTGCCGGGCACGGGCAGGCCGATGGAGCCGACGATATCCCGCCCCAGCGGAATCGCGACCGCGAGCGGCGAGGTTTCGGAGAGGCCGTAGCCCTTCGTGAAGGCCTTGCCGGTGCGCTTCTTCCAGGCCGCTTCGAGCGTCTCGGGCGTGGCCGCGCCGCCCGTCAGCCACAGGTCGACGGAAGACAGGTCGTATTCCGTCTTCGTCTTCGTCAGAGGGTGGGAGACCTTGTTGAAAATCCTGCAAAGAAGATTGACCTTCGGCACCTTCGCCTTCAGGATCGACTCGTACATCGACGGGACGGCGGCGAACATGTCGGCCTTGTGCTTGTCGATGACCCTGACGGCCTTGTTGACGTCCGGGATCGGCCGCATCACGAGTTCCGCGCCCAGCTTGAGCGCAAGGTTTTCCTGCACGGTCATCGCGAAGACATGGAAGAACGGCAGGATCGCCAGCATTTTTTTCTGTTTGTCGGATTTTTCATCCTTTCCGCCGCTGAACCACATCTCGCTCTGCGCGATGTTGGCGGTGAGGTTGGCATGCGTCAGCATGCAGGCCTTGGGAACGCCCGTTGTGCCGCCGGTAAACTGCAGCACGGCGATGTCATCGGGTGAAATCTCGACAGGGGCGACCGGGCCTTTGCTCTTCATCATGGTCGAAAAGGCAATATGCTTGTCGTCTTCCACCACCTTGAAGGTATCGCTTTTGCCGAAATCCAGCAGCGACCTCTTGAACTTCGCGAAGCCCTTGAGCGGGAGCACCTTTCCGTCGGCGTCCTTCTTCACCTTGACGTCGCCCGGCAGTTTCGCGATGAGCGGCAGCAACGGACCAAACGCTTTCTTGGCGGAGGTCAGCACGGCAAGCCCGTATTTCTTCTTTGGCGGCAGCACGTCAGCGATGTCGCAGACAATGGTCTTTTTCAGGCCTGTCTCGTCATTGGTCAGCTTGTCCAGCTTGTCCTGCAGCTGCCTGTTGTTGAAGGTCACCATCACATCGCAGGTCGAGTCCTTGATGATGTGCGCCATCTCCAGCGGGGCATAGAGCGGGTTGATGTTGACGAGCGTTGCGCCCGCTTTCAGCGCGCCGTAATAGGCGATGACATGGAATGGCAGATCCGGCAGGCACAGGCCGACATGGTTGCCCTTGCCGATGCCCTGGTCCTGCAGGCTTTTCGCAAAACGGTCGGACATTTCGTCGACCTGTTTATAGGTCCATTGCTTGCCGAAGAAGTTCAGGCAGGGGCGGTCGCCGTATTTCGCAACCGAATCCTTGAACATCTGCACCAGATTCGTCACGGGAATTTCCGCGTCCCATTTCAGACCGGCGGGATAGTTTTCTTTCCAGAGCTGTTCGGCTGTTTTCGCGGGCGCAGGGGTCTGGGATTCGGTGACGGCATCTGGGGTCATGGTACTGGCTTCCTCTTTTCGGGCGGTTCAGAGGCCTTCTTCAAGGCTCACGGACCTGATTGATTCTGAAGAGACACACGCTCTCTTTTCATAAGCTGACGAAAATTATACGAGGACCGGACAAAAGTCAAGCGTTATGGTAAAAGAAATTGGCGCCCTTCAATTGTAAAATCCAGAACTTGAATAAATACCCACCCGGCTCCGCATGGCATGCGGTAGATCCCTAAAAACCCAATGATTTTAACGGGCCTGATTCAGTATTTGACATATTCATGGAGAAGGGTTATAAATCCCCAAAATTCCGGGTGTGTAATAAGGAATCAAAAACGATGGGCGATAAACAAGGCAAGCTGTGGGAGCGCGTCCCCGACGAAACGGGCAAGGTGCAACTCAAGGAAGTCGATTTCAGCCAGTTCAAAATCGACAGCCCCACGATCGTCTATCTGTCCGGCTTCCTCACCAACAACAACCGCCCCGGCTATGTCTCCGGCTCCATCAAGAAGATGGAGGAAGTCCTCAAGTACGCGCCCGACGACAGCGTGAAGCCGAAAATCTACGCCTGGTCGCACAAGGGCCTCAGCAACCTGTTCAACCTCGCGGCTTACGACTCGCTCCCCAGCAAACGCGCATCCATCGCCGGCTATATCCTGGCCGAGCATGTGATCATGCCGCTGGTTTCTGACGAATTCAGGCGCATGCCCGACGGCTCCTGCCTCGGCCACAAGATCCCGCCGGAGGAGGCCGCAAAGCGCCTGCGCAACCTGACGTTCTTCGGCTACAGCGCCGGCACCATTGTCGCGCAGGAAACCCGCAACGCCGCAACCAAGATGATGAAGCAGATCGGCTATACCGAAGAGGAAGCCAATAAAATGGCGAAGGAAGTCGTGCTTATCGCCGCCGGCGTCATTTCGCGTCCGACCAAGGAGCTCGACCGCTATAACACGATAGGCCTGGTGGCCAGCAATGACCGCATCAACCGTTTCAAGAACCTCGCCTGGGGCCTTTTCGGCACCTTGCGCCGCGCCTTTACGACCGGCTACGTGAAAGAAAAGAACAAGAAGCCGCTGAACATCCGCAAGCTCTCGCCGTCCTATGTTTTCGTGCAGGCAGCGGCGCGCCCGACGCTCTATGAATACAAGGTGGACGTTAATACCGGCAACCGCGACAAGAAGGGCTTTGATCCGCTCTATCCCTCCTGGACGCAGCGCCGCAGCTATCATGAGATGGTGCATTATGTGACGGTGGACGACCGCAACAACGGCTTCTCGCGCGTTGCGCTCTATGCGCTTGTAAACGCGATCAACCGCAAGGACATCCCCGACGGGCTCGATCTGCTGAAGCCGCCCGCAAACGACAAGTTCAGCCAGGAAGCGCAGGAGTCCTACCGCCAGCGCATCGCACTGGCGCTGAAGCCGACACCCGCCAAGCTGGCAGGATAACAACCCCTCATAGGAAACAAGGAAAACAAAAAATGTTACAAAAATTACGCGATAACACCCGTGCCACCATCCGCGCCGCCATCGGCATCGCGGCCTTCGTGCCGGTCCTGGCCCTCACGGCCTTCCAGGGCTTCGTCGTCAGCAAGGTGTCGCATAACACGGCCATCCCCAACCTTATTTACAAGGGTCTCGGCAAGCTGCTGGGCGTCAAGGTCGCATTCAACAAAGCTTCCGCGCCGGTTGAAAAGCACAAGCGGACCTGGTTTGTCGCCAACCACCAGTCGATCATCGACTTCGTGGTGCTGGGCAGCACGCTGAACGCCACCTTCGCCGGCAAGGGCGATATTCTGAAGTGGCCCGTCGTCGCCCAGATGGCGCGCGCGGTGAAATACATCGGCCTGCGCCGTTCGGCCGAATTCAACCCGCAGTCGCGCGCCAAGGTCATCAAGAACTTCAACGATGATTATAACACCATCGTGTTCCCCGAAGCGACGACGACGCCGACCAACAAGATGGCGCTTTTCCGCGCCCCTCTCTTCACGATATTGTTCGGTGAAAAGGGCCAGGACAAGGAAGGCAAGGAAGTTTCTCTCGACAAGGACGTTGTGGTCCAACCGGTCGCCATCAAGGTCCTGTCGGTCAACGGCCAGGATGCCACGAACAGGCCCGACCTGCACGATTGCTACGCCATGTACAACGAGAACCAGACGCTCAAGCGCATCTGGCGCCGCCTGAAGATCAAGGAAATGACGGTCGAACTGACCGCCTTCCCGACAATGAAGGCAGCCGATTATCAGGATGCCGAGCCGGCTCCCAAGGACAAGGAGCTCCCCAATGCGAAGGAGCTCGCCGGCGCCAAGGCGCTCATCAACCAGGCTGCGCTGAGTATCGCAAGCGTCGTCAACCCCGGCCAGACCACCTTTGAAAAGGCGGCCATCCCGGGCCAGCCGGCGAAACCGGCTCCGGCGCCGACCCCCGGCGCCTGATAAGACTGGTCAACAACAAGCAATGGCGGAGCGCATGACAGCGCCCCGCCATTTTGCTTTGCCGCGTCAACCCGCCAGCATGCTGAGCGCCACGGCCTCGGCGACTTTGATGCCGTCGACGCCCGCCGACAGAATGCCGCCCGCATAGCCCGCGCCTTCGCCCGCGGGGTAGAGGCCCTTCGTGTTCAGGCTCTGAAAAGTATCGTCGCGCTTGATGCGGATGGGGGAGGAGGTGCGCGTTTCCACGCCGGTCAGCACGGCGTCATTCATGTCATAGCCCCTTATCTGCCGCCCGAAGACGGGGAGCGCCTCGCGGATTGCGGTGATGGCGTATTCGGGCAGGCAGGACGACAAATCCGTCGGCGTGACGGCGGGCTTGTAGGAGGGAATGACGCTGCCGAGCGCCGTGCTCGGCACGCCTTTGATAAAATCGCCCACCAGCTGCACCGGCGCGGCATAGGTGCCGCCGCCCGCCACGAAGGCCGCGGATTCCCATTTGCGCTGGAAGTTGACGCCCGCCAGCGGCCCGCCAGGGTAATCCACCTCCGGCGTGATGCCCACCACAATGCCGGCATTCGCGTTGCGCTCTTTCCGCGAATACTGGCTCATGCCGTTGGTGACGACGCGCCCTTCCTCCGACGCCGCGGCCACCACCGTGCCGCCCGGACACATGCAGAAACTGTACACGTCGCGCCCGTTTTTGGCGTGATGCACAAGTTTATATTCCGCATTGCCCAAAATCTCGTTCCCCGCATTGGGGCCGAAGCGCGCGACGTTGATGAGCGACTGCGGATGCTCGATGCGGAAACCGATGGAGAATGGTTTCGCCTCCACATAGACGCCGCGGTCATGCAGCATTTGGAAGGTATCACGGGAGGAATGGCCGATGGCCAGCACCACATGATCCGCCGCGATATGCGTGCCGTCGGCCAGCCCCACGCCGCGCAGCTGCCGCGCGCCGTCCGGACCGGTTTCGATGTCGAGGTCCGTCACGCGGCTTTCAAAGCGGTATTCGCCGCCCAATGATTCGATGGTGTCGCGGATATTCTCGACCATCTTCACCAGGCGAAAGGTGCCGATATGCGGATGCGCCTCAATCAATATCTCCGGCGGCGCCTCGGCCTTGACGAATTCGGTCAAAACCTTGCGGCCCAGGTGGCGAGGATCCTTGATCTGGCTGTAGAGCTTTCCGTCGGAAAATGTGCCGGCGCCGCCCTCGCCGTATTGCACGTTGGATTCCGGGTTCAGCTCCGATTTGCGCCATAGCTTCCAGGTATCCTTCGTGCGCTCCCGCACCACCTTGCCGCGGTCGAGGATGATGGGGCGAAAGCCCATCTGCGCCAGTATCAGCGCCGCGAACAGCCCGCAGGGCCCGGCGCCGATCACCACCGGACGTTTTGAAAATCCCTCCGGCGCGCGGGCGGCGAAACGGTAATCGATATCCGGCGTCGGCTTCACATGCGGGTCACTGGCGAAGCGGTTCAGCACCGAAGCTTCGTTCTTCACCTCCACATCCAGAGAATAGATCAGCAATATGGCGGTCTTTTTCCGCGCATCATGCGCGCGGCGGAAGACGGTGCAGGAGGTCATATCCTGCGGCGCAATGCCGAGCTTCGCAATCGCCGCCTTGGCGATAGCCTCAGGCGGATGGTCGAGCGGCAGCTTGATGTCGGTCAGGCGGAGCATGGGGTAACAGGAACACCTTCATTAACGCGTCATAGTATTACACAAAAGCATGCCCTCGGCTTCTCTCGGGAATAGGGTTAGATTCAAACGGCTTAACCCGTGGCATTGACGTATTCCATAATTTGTTTTATAGATTCCGGCAACTGTTTTCAGCACAAGGAGAAACCTCGATGCCCCGCAGCCGCCTTAAAACGATCAGCGACAAGGTTCTTGCCGACACAATCCTCGAGATGCGGGACGACTACGGATATTGGGACCAGGACCCCGCCGTCTTCCAATTCACCAAGGACGGTTTCAACGCCCTCGGCGCGAAAATGACCAGGGGCGTGCGCGAAGTTTTGAAACGCGTTGAAGACGACGGGCTGCAGGCGCACCAGCCCCTGAAGCGGATTTTCGACGCGGCCTCATCCCTCGACGCCAGGGCGCGCCGCGAGGCATCCGAAGTTTACGAAGCCCTGCGCGATGTGAAGCGTAAAAAAGAACCCAAGCCCGGGTATGCTTTCTAAAAAGCCGGTTTAAATGACGCTGGCCACGTTGATTTCATAACATACGCGCAATTGTCATGATGCTCATGAAATGCTAAAACATACCATGGCTATCTGCGATAGCCTCTATGCCGCGACGGCCACGGCGAAAAACACGACTGGAAGCCGAAGGGCGGTATGAATGAATCCCATGCGTTTTTGTTTTATCGTCATCGCGCTCCTCCTCTGCGCATCCACCGCCCGTGCGGGACGGCTTGAGGACGGAATCGCCGCCCTGCTCAGCGGCAACAACCAGGACGCCATGATATACCTTCAGCCGCTCGCCACCAAAGGCGATGTCCATGCGCAGGTCGCCATGGGCATACTGCACGAAAAGAAAATGGGCGATTTCGGCGGCGCCCTTAAGTGGTACACCAGGGCGGGCGACCAGGGCGATCCCGTGGCGGCATGGCTGGCCGGAACACTGTACGACAACGGAAAATTCTGCGGCCATCCGCCCTATAACATGGGGGCTGCGCTCAAGCCGGATATGAACGAGGCGGCGAAATGGTTTCGCAAGGCCGCCGACGGCGGCTTCCCCGCCGCCCAGGCCAGCCTCGCCACGATGTATGTGGAAGGCTACGGCGACCTGAAGCCGGACAAGGCCGAAGCCGATTTCTGGTACAGCCTTGCCATCGCATCGAACGCTTATGCCGATTTGTCCGTCTACGGGTTCGCCCCCGGTTCAGTGGACATCGCGCACATAAAAGAGCTTGCGACAGAGTCGCGCGCCGATGTCGAACCAGCCTTGTCACCCGCGCAGCTTGCCGAGGTGCAAAAGCGCGTGAAGGAATGGAAACCGACGGCTCCGGCCGCGCCGAAATGACGTTTCTTTGTCGCTCGCCGTGACCGTGGTTTAAAATCTCATAGAGTTCAATTTACGCCGAGCCTATTGATTGGTGTTAACCAATGTAGGGTATTTCCGACGTAACCACCTCAATATCCGTCTTTCTTAAAAGAACCTTTAGCGCAGCAGAGCGCGATTCTTTTTCTTTATGTGGCCCAACAATTACCTTTTCTATAGGAAGCTGAATTTCTTTTGAGATGAAAAGTTCAATGTACGGTACTCGCTCTCCATGTTTGTCCCGAAAATTTCTGACCTTCTCCGGTTGGAGTTTGTGATTTCTTTCCTTAGAAAGCTGAATAAATTCCTCATCTTGAACGACCGGGACAGCAATAATTCGAGTCTCGTGCTCCTCTTGAAAGCCTCTATGCTTGTAACGGCTTATGCATTGTACGAATGCCGGGTAGGCTTTTTCTGCATTGGGAATTGAGCCTTCTTTTGTCACCGCTTGCCAGAACAGGTCTGTTACAAATTGTGATAAGTCGGACAGGGGCTTCGACAATTCCGCCTCAAATTTTTTTTGTATCGTGGCTATAAATGAGGTCATCTAAAGAGAGGTGCGCATAGCTATAAGTATCGGCCTCCATTTGCAGAATATCTTCCATTTTTTTTGTATTGAATACGAGGCTTATCCCGCCATCCCTGCCGTAGCCTCGCCACTGGCTCAGCAGGCCATTTCGGTCAATATAGGCGTCTCCAGTTTCTCCGCAAAATGAAGTTACGTAGATTTCATCTCCAGTTACACGATACTGTACGTCTACAATTGTCGCTGTTTCATTTTTTGCGACTGCGGCCACGCCTCCGTCTGAATCAACGCTACTCTTGATTTTTGGATATTTTTCGATAAGCGCCTGACATTTCTTCAGTACGTGAGGATAGAGAATTTCAATCAGCTTATCTTTAATTAGAATTCTTTCCGAAGTGTCGTTTAAGAATTTGCAATGCGTACTCCAGAGGGATTGTGACTGAAGAATGCCCACCGCTCCTTGTAGCGTGGTGTAGTGAGAAATTCGTGGATAGACGTCCGATGTTTTGACCATATAATTTTTTCTACCACTTCATCTTCGGTATCTTCGCGGACTTCAGGGCTTCGCGTTTGACGGCGGCGGTTTTTTCGGAGAGGTCGATATGGTCCTGGCATTTTCTGGGGAGGCGGGTCCAGAGCTGTTTCATCCCGTCGATGTCGCCCAGCCATGATTTCGGCTCGAACAGCAGGTCGAGCTTTCCGGCATCGGCCAGCGCGTAGATATAGATATCGCTGAAGGCATCGTTCTTTTTGATATCCGCCATGGGCAGGGGGGCGCCGTTTTCGATATCCTGCATTGCTTTTTCGGCCAGCCCGGAGCCGGTCTTGGCCTTGTTCTCGCGCAGCTCCGCCGCATGGTCGAGCAGGAAGAGGGAGGACGGCTGCTTGTAGTCCGCCGCCCAGTCCCGGGCGCGGCGGCCGCCCCAGCTTTTTTCATCTGCGCCGCGGCTCAAGAAAAATTCGACCAGCGCGGCGTTTCCGTCGCGCGCGGCCCAGCACAGCGGTTCCTCGCCGTTGATATGCAGGTCCGCGCCCGCATCCGTCAGCAGCACGGCAATTTGCAAGTGCCCCGACACCGCGGCCTTGCGTATCGGCTGGCCCCCGTTTCCGCGCGCATTGGCGCCGGCCGACAAAGCTTCCTGCACCCGCCAGACCGAACCCGCGCTCACCGCGTCGCAGAGACTGTCGTTCAGCTTGTCCTTCGGCAGCTTGCGCAGGCTGTCACGCCATTCAACGTCTTCGGGGGTGGGTTGATAGGGAGTAGCCATGGGCGTCCGTAAATTTTTTGCGTTTCTGCGATTGACCGGTCCGCCTTCGCCCGACGAGAGCGAAGAATGGCTCGCCAAGCCGAAGCACCTTCCAGTTGAACCGGTCCGCCTTCGCTAACGCTACGGCGTGACAGCCTTCGAGTCATCAATTTTATCAACGCGAAGGCTGGCGGAGGGGATGAGATTCGAACTCACGAAACCTGTTACAGTTTACCCGCTTTCCAGGCGAGCGCCTTCAACCGCTCGGCCACCCCTCCGCAAAACTGGATGTGGACTGTTCTTACCCAAACGGCACCGGGCAGATTAACCCTAATATGGGGGCGGGTTCAAGGGGAATATTGAGTAAGGATTACAGGTGGTTAATGTAGGCGTAACCCCGGCTTTCGCCGGGGTTACGCGACAGCAACAAATACCGGCGGCGTCTGGGTTTCGAGTACTTCCACCGCGTCACCGACCTTTACCGTGCCGGTGACGACGGGAACCGCGTTCTGGCCGAAGACGACGCCGGTGAGGCCGGGCTGGCGCAGGAGGCGGAAAGTTTTGAGTGTGTTGAGCGGTTCGTTGCCGTCTTTCGCGCCGGTCTGCTGGTCGGTGGTGGTGACGACGCAGCGCGTGCAGGGTTTCACGATGTCGAGCGTGACCGCGCCGATACGGATTTTTTTCCAGCCGTCTTCGGCCCAGGGCGCTGCGCCGCTGATGACGATATTCGGGCGAAATCGGTTCATGGGCAGCGCTTGCGGCATGCGGCGGTTCAAATCATCCAGCGAGGCCGTGACGGTGACGAGCAGCGGGAAGCCGTCGGCATAGCTGGCCTGATGCCCCGGCGCATATTGCTCGGATGTCGGCCGGGGCAGGTCTCCCTGCCAGACGAGGCGGCACGGCGTGCCCAGAAAGTCGGAAAACCATGCGCTGGCTTCGGGCGCCGCGACATAGCCTTCGATATTCTGCTTCCACAAAATCACGGGCAGCCTCTCGGCTCCCGCGCCGGGCTGCGGCACCGTGATGCTGCCGTGTTCTCCCGACAGGCGCAGGCTGCCGTCGGTGACGTCGGCCTTCAGGGTCGCCAGTTTCGGCTGTTCGCGCTGGGTGATGAATTTTCCGGTTGCGTCCACCAGCATCCAGCGCCGGTCATGCGCAAGCCCGCGCGGTTCGACGGCTGCGGCGTCAAGACCGACGGCGCGCAAGCCTTTGACCGGGTAGATATGGAGGCTTTCGACTTTCACCTTATCCCTTTGCCTTCGGGCCCTTGGGCGGCTGTTTCACGGGGGCGACGGGCGCGGATTTCGGCTGTTCGACCGGCGGCTGCGTGAGCAGCGGCGGGCCATAGTTCTTGCGCGCGACTTCCACGAAATCCGCCCGTACGCCGTTCACCAGCGGCAGGGTGATGACGGGGCCGTCCAGCGTCGCGGTCATGGTGCGCAGCGCCGTGACGCGCTCGTTAAAGGTGCTGGTCAGGTCGTTGCCGGATTTGACCGTGCGCTCATAGGGCAGCACGAGTTCCTGGTTCAGACGCTGCAGCTGGCGCTTCGCGTGCTCGACCATATCGCCCTGCGACAGGTCGGGGTTCAGGGTGATAATCCCCATATCCCGCGTATAGGCGGAACCCGCATTGATTTTCGTCAGGTTGTTGTCAAAGCACACGCCGACGCCGAGGCTGGCGAGCGCATTCGTATAGGTCTGCAGATCATCGAGCGCGGTCGAATAATGGCCGTTGTACATTTCTTCCGGCAGCGTCCTGATGTGCTTCGAGAAGAAACGCGCGGCCCAGGGCGCGCCGTTGGAAAGGCGCGTCGTTCCGCTCCAGAACAGCTCGAACGGCTGGCCCCAGCCGGGGTTCAGGTTGCCATAGGCGGCATAGAGGATTTCCGGCAGTTTCTTGTCGCGCGTGTCTTTCATCGCGCCCGCGGCCATGGGGTCGCAGCCGAAGGCCTGCTCCTGCGAGATCTTGCTCATGGCGGTTTCCACGTGGTCCTGCTGGTTTTCGTTGTGCAGGGCTTCATAGACCGTCGGGCCCATGAAAACGCCGAGGCCCAGCGTCGTGCTGATCAGCAGCGCCCGGCGCAGGTATTTTTTAAGAAATGTGAACATATATCACCTCATTTATCCGAATTTTGGCCCGAAGCCGTTATTATCCGCCGACAGTTTCTTCTGCCCCTGCGCCGCGACCATGCGCAGCGCCTGCCCGCCTGTCATGCGGCGCGCGAAGTTCGTATAGATATCGCCCAGCGACCGAGGCTTGCCGCCGGCGTCATAGAAAATCTCCCTGTTCGCGGCGGCTTCGGCCGGAAACAGCGTGGCCGCGGCCTGTGCGTTGTCGCGCCGGAATTCAGAGATGAACTTCGTGGCGCCGCCGTATCCTAAGAAATGCGCGAGGTAAAGCTCGGTCTTGCCGATGGCGCCGCCGACGCTGTCCTGCAGGCGGGCGAGGTTGTCCTTCGAGAATTCAATCGCCATCAGCGCCGCGACCTTGGGGTCGTTGCGCAGGTCCATGATGTATTTGGCCTCGATGGGCGGGGCGTTGATTTTTCCGCCGCTGATCTTTTTGGTCAGCTCGCCATAGCCGTATTTCGGCCCATAGGCCTTGAAGACGTTGATCCAGGTGCCGTCGGTGAACTGGAAGCTGCCATAGGCCGTGCTGGTGCCGGCGCCCACCCAGGGCTTGTAGCCGCTTTCGCGCGCGGTCAGGTCCATCATGTAATTGAAGTCGAAGCCGGCTTTCTCCACCGCTTCCATCACGGCCTGCACCACGTATTCGGGCGCGCCCTTTTCCTTCACGTAGCGCACGGCTGCCTGGTGCAGCTCGTCGCCCGACATCGACTGGCCGTTGATGATGGCGGAGAAATCATCAAGCCCTTGAGCCTTCGCGTTATCCAGCAGGCCGGCATCCGCCATCGACTTGCGCGCAGCGGCATGCAGCGCGAATTTCGTCTTGTAGTCCACTTCGCCATTCGCCCAGATATTGTCCTGCTTTTCCTGAAACTGGGTGACAGAGGCGACGACCTGATCGGTCATGACGCCGTTCATGCGGCAGGCGCCGACCTTATAGCCCAGCTGGTAAAGATCCGCCTGCACTTCGCGGATGCGCATCTTTTCGGCCAGGCTGGGGCTCACGATGCTCTTGCGCAACACGGCCTGTTTCGTCGAGGCGCCGCCGAATTCGCCTTGCAGCTGGCGGCGCATCTGCGCCTGTTCGGCCAGATGGCGCAGGGTGCGGCCGTCCGCGAATTCGGATGGAGGCATGCCGAGCGAGGCGCGGAACCAGTTCAGCGCGGTGAGTTCCTGTTTCTTGAATTCGCCGTTTGCGCCGCAGTCGCTTAAAGGGTATCCCAGCGTGAGAAGGTCCTCCTGCATGGCAATGGTGCGCATGACTTCCGACGTGCCGACGAAGAGCGGCGCGACCTTGTCCTCGCTGCGCGGGGTGTCGGTCGTCAGAGACAGAACGAAAGGATTGGGGCGGAAGATGCTGCGGTAGGTGCGCTCGATGGCATTGCCGGCCAGGAACGACATGCCGAGCGCCAGCACGCTCGCCCCCGTCGAAACGATGAGGGCTTTCTTGAACGCGCGCGTCAGGAAGCCCGCGGGCTTCTCGGGTTCGCGCGAGCCGTACTTCCAGTCGTATTTGAGGTCCTGCCACAGGGATTTCATTTTCGCCCGGACCGCCGCGATCATGGCATTGGGCGATGAGGGCTTGCCGGGAGGCGTCGAAGACCGCGGCGCGAGCTTGTCGGCCCGCATCTTCTTCAGCTTTTCATACATCTCATCGGCTTTTGAATACGCCACGCGAAGGACACCCGGAGGAGGATTATTTTTCCTAATTCGGATGGAGATTAACCATAACTCTCTGGAAAAGCAAGCAAAAAGAACGGAAGTAAATACAAGAAATTCAAGGGGCTTCTTGCATTTTCTTCCGCTCTGCCGCCCGTTCAAGGGGGCGGGGGGAAAATTACATCAGGCGCTTGAGGATCTCCATGGGAATCGGCAGCAGGATGGTCTTGGTCTTGTCATCCGCAATGTCCTGCACGGCCGAGAGATAGCGCAGCTGCATCGCGCCCGGCTCGGCGACCAGCTTCTTGGACGCCTCGCAGAGCTTGTCGGCGGCCTGCAGTTCGCCGTCGGCCGAGATGATCTTGGCGCGCTTTTCCCGCTCGGCTTCCGCCTGGCGGCCGATGGCGCGGATCATGCTTTCCGCGATATCGACGTGCTTGAGCGCCACGTTGGAAATCTTGATGCCCCACTGGTCGGTCTGCCCGTCCAGAAGCTCGCGCAGGTCGGCGGAAAGCTTGTCGCGCTCCTTCAGGATATCGTCGAGGTCGTGCTTGCCGAGCACCTCGCGCAGGGTGGTCTGCGCCAGTTCCGAGGTCGCGCGCATGAAATCCGCCACGTTGTTGACGGCATTCTGCGGCTGCATGACGCGGAAGTAGACGACCGCGTTCACCTTCACCGAAATGTTGTCCTTGGTGATGATGTCCTGGCTGGGGACGTCGATCGTGCGCACGCGCAGGTCGACGCGGACCATCTGCTGCACGCCGGGCACCAGGATGATCAGGCCGGGGCCCTTCGCGCCCGAATAGCGGCCGAGCGTATAGACCACGCCGCGCTCGTATTCCCGCATGACGCGCAGGGAATAGGCGAAGAAAACGAAGATGACGACGACAAAGAAAATGATAAAACCATAACCGCCCATGTGCAAAACTCCTTTGCTTGCTTTGGGTATTGTCCTGTGCGGGCGGAAGAAAGAAAAGGGGAATTCTCCCGCCGGTAATTTGGGAGGCGGGATTTTTTCCAATCGTGCCGGGGATGAGTTCCAATAAATACAAGTTATGGGAGCTTTTACGCCGCTTTATTTGACATAAGGTAAAAACAGTCTTAAGGTCGTTGAAATTGTAGGAGGAGGGAAGTATGAAATTCGACGGCATTGAAGGATTGTTTAAATTGGGGCTGGGCGCGGTGTTCGGCATGGCTGTCCTCGCGGGAGCCGCTAATTTTCCTTACCGTGACCCGGCAGGCGCGCGGGATACGCTCGAAAAAACGACCGCGCTGCAGAACATCGAAATCAAGGACAGCCGCGCCTGGTTCGGCGGCTGCGGCAGCGGCGATTTTTTCAAGACGAAGTTCAAGGCCGTCAACGAAAAGGGCCAGCCCGTCGAAGGCATCGTCTGCAAGGGCATCCTCAAGGGATCGACGATAAGGTACTGGTAATCAAACCTAGTTGACGGGCACTGCGCCGGGCGGCCGCAGCCCGACGGTGGTGACGGTGATGCCCCAGGCGGGCGTCTGCGCATTCAGCGCTTTTGCAATTTCGATGGCGGGATCGTTCAGGTTGTCGAGTATTTGCCGGTATGCGCGCTTGCGCAAAATCTCGCGCATCGCCGTGCGGGCAAGGTCGCCGGTCGCCTGGACGTAATCTCCCACATTGTTGACAGCCTTGTCGGCTTCCATGATTTTGAAATAGATGTCGGCATCGAGCCTGAAGGGCTGGTTGTCGCTCGAGGTGATGTCTTCGCTGACCGTCGTCTTGCGCACGCGCGTATCCACGCGCACGAGGGTCTGGATGAAGGGGACGAGGAAGATAATTCCCGGTCCCTTGACGCCCGAATAGCGCCCCAGCGTGAAAACGACGGCGCGCTCGTATTCTTTCAGAACGCGCATCTAAGCCGTGTGGGGCTTGACGATCAGCTTCAGCCCGTCGATATCGACGACCTTCACCTTGTCGCCCGTGTTGATGATGAAGTCGGCCGAAGCCGCGCGCGCCATCCAGATCTCGCCGGTCACGCGCACCTGTCCCTGTCCCTGGCTCCAGTCGATCACTTCGGCGACGGCGGCCTTGATCTCCTCGATGCCGGTCACCGTCGGGCGGCGCTGCGCGCGGATGGCGACGGCCAGAAGCACGGAGAGGAACGCCACGCTCGCCAGCGTCACGCCCGCGATCATCCACGGGTCGATGGCGTAGCTTGGATCGGAAGAATCAATCAGCATGGTTGCCCCCACTGCAAAAGATACCGCGCCGCCGATGCCGAGCGCCCCGAAACTGGGCGCAAAGGCCTCGCCCGCCATCAGGGCGATGCCCAGCACCATCAGCGACAGGCCGGCGTAGTTGATCGGCAGCACATTCATCGCGAACAGGCCCAGCAGCAGGCAGATCGCGCCGATGACTCCGGGCGCGATGGCGCCGGGATGCACGCATTCGTAAATCAGGCCGTAGGTGCCGAGCGACATCAGCAGGAAGGCGATGTTCGGGTTGGCAATGACGTCGAGCAGCGCCGTGCGCCAGTCGGGCTTGATGTCGACGATTTTCGCGCCTTTCGTGCGCAGCTTCATCGTCTTGTCGTTCGCCATCTTCACGGTGCGGCCATCGATCTTGTTCAGCAGGTCCGGCACGTCGTTGGCGATGACTTCGATGGCTTTTTTGGCAAGGGCCTCGTCCGCGTTGATGGAATCAGCGTCGCGCACGGCCTTTTCCGCCCATTCGCCGTTGCGGTCATAGCGCACGGCGAGGCCGCGGATATAGGCGGCGGCGTCGTTGATGATCTTTTTCTCCAGCGTCGTCTGGGGTTGCGCGGCCTGCTTTGCGGCTTCGGGGTCGTCGGACTTACGCCGGTTCTCGTCCAGCATGTTGATGGGCGTGGCGGCGCCGATATTCGTGGAGGGCGCCATCGCGGCGATATGGCTGCCGTAGAGAATATAGGTGCCGGCGCTGGCGGCGCGAGAGCCCGGCGGCGAGACGAAAGTGGCGACGGGCACGGGGCTCTGCAGGATGCCCTGGATGATCTGCTGGGTGCTTTCATACAGCCCGCCCGGCGTCTGCATCTGCAGGACCACGATATCGGCATGGGCCTTTTCGGCGTTGTGCAGGTTGCGCTCGATAAGATCGTAGGTCGAGGGGCTGATGATTCCGTTGATTTCGACGACATAGGCGAGAGGCTTGTCGATGTCGCTTTCCGCGCGCACGATGGCTTCCTGAAAGGCCATGATGCCCGTCACGAACAGGAATACGCTGAAGATGCGGATAAGCGTCTTTTTCATGCGGCCAGCGCCCCCTCGAACGCGCTTTCAAAAGACTAGCAGAACGCAGGAATTTTACCCATACGTACGGGGGGAATATTATGGTATATGAATTAAGTTATGTTTAAGGGGCATGCTTCCGGCCCGGCGCGGACGGCGAGGCGTTTTTCCCTATTTTCGGTTCCGCGCCGAAATGCTGGATAATGTCGGCCGCCCAAGAGGCGCCTATGGATGCTGCATCGGGCGCGGTCTTGCCCTGCGAGAGGCCATAGAGGAACCCGGCGGCGAAGGCGTCGCCCGCGCCGCTGGTATCGACGACATGCTCGATTTTTTCCGCGGGAACATGGGTCATCACGCCGTCCTCGATGACATAGGCGCCCTTCGCGCCGGCGGTGATGGAAGCGATGACGCCCAGTTTCGCAACGGCATCCTTCGTCTCTTCGAGAGTCGTGGTGCCGAAAAGCGCGCCGAATTCTTTCTGATCGCCCACCAGAATATCTGCATGCGATGTCGCAAGGGAGAGAAACGCCTCGCGGTTTTTCTCGACGATATGCCTATCGTTCAGCGACAGGGCGACGAGGCTGCCCTCCTGCTTGGCGGTTTCGGCCGCATGGCGCACCGCCTCGCGGCCGTTTTCCGAGAGCCAGAGGTATGAATCGAGATAGGTGATCTTTGCCTCGCGGATCAGGCTGCGGTCGATGTCCTCGGGCGACAGCATCAGCCCCGCGCCGTTATAGCAGGCGAAGGTGCGCTCCTTGTCGGGCGTGGTGACGACCATGATGAAGGTGGTGCCCTTGTCTGCGTCCTCGGCCAGCAGCGCCGTGTATTCCACGCCGAAGGACTGCATGCGCGCGGAAAAGAAACTGCCGAGATCGTCGCCCGCGACTTTTCCGACAAGCGCCGCATTTCCGCCGCGCAGGGCGATGCCTGCCGCGATATTCGTGGCCGGGCCGCCCGCGGTTTTGGGCATGCCGTCATCCGCCGCGTATTTCAGCACGTCAGCGCCAATGTCGTTTGAGACGGCTTTAGTGAGGCTGTAACGCTCCAGTAGCGCATCGTCGCCAATGACCTGCGCATCCACGCAGACCGCGCCAATCGCGACGACATCGAATTTTTTGTCCGGTGTCGTCACGTTTACTTCGGCCCGTTCAGCTTTTTCTGCAGCGCGTCCCTCACCGGAACGAGAGAGGGATTGGCGGCGTAGAAGTCATCCATTTCGCGCATGACGACTTCCTGGCTGTTCTTCAGCTCATCCATCAGCGAAGAATCCCGCGCCGAGGCGATCAAAAGAGTCTTCAGGTTCGGGCCATATTGGTCGGCTACGCGCCGGGAAAGCGCCGAGTCGGGTTTTTCCGCATAGGACAGCTGCGCCATATCCCGCGTCGCCTCCGCCAGGGCGCTGAACTCCTTCGCATGCTTCGGGTGGCGCTTCGCGGCCTCATTGAAGAAATCCGCCCGTTTGCCCATGGCGTCGCGCGCGTTGTCGACAACTTTCTGTTCATCATCGGAAAACATCAGGTACTGCTCCTTTATCAAGGGGCGAAATCAGGCCGTCTTCGCCGTTTTCAGCGTTGCATTCAGCTCGGCAATCAATGCCACGCCCATTTCCTTCGTCGACAGCTTCTTGCAGCCTTCCGACATGATGTCGGCGGTGCGGAGGCCCCGCTTCAGCACGCTCTCGATGGCGGTTTCCAGCGTTTCGGCCTCGCGCGCCATGTCGAAGGAATAGCGGAACATCATCGCGACCGACTGGATGGTCGCGAGCGGGTTGGCGATGCCCTTGCCGGCGATATCGGGGGCGGAGCCGTGAATGGGCTCGTAGAGCGCCGCGCGCTTGCCGTTGATCAGCGCGCCGAGAGAGGCGGAGGGCAGCATGCCCAGCGATCCGGTCAGCATCGCGGCTTCGTCCGACAAAATATCGCCGAACAGGTTGTCGGTCACAATCACGTCAAACTGCGCGGGGTTGCGCAGCAGCTGCATCGCGCAGTTGTCGGCATACATATGCGAGAGCTCGACGTCCTTGTAATCCTTCTGGTGCAGCGCCGTGACTTCCTCGCGCCACAGCTTGCCGGATTCCATCACGTTGGCCTTTTCGGACGAACACACGCGGTTCTTGCGCTTGCGCGCCAGTTCAAAGGCCACGCGCGCGACGCGGATGATTTCATTGGTGGTATAGACTTGCGTATTGATACCGCGGCGCTGCCCGTCAGGCAGGGTTTCGATGCCGCGCGGCTCGCCGAAGTAAACGCCGCCCGTCAGTTCTCGCACGATCATGATATCGAGGCCCTTGACGACCGAAGATTTCAGAGTCGAGGCGTCGACCAGCGCGTCATAGACTTTCGCAGGGCGCAGGTTGGCGAAAAGATCCAGCTCCTTGCGCAGCTTCAGAAGCCCTGCCTCGGGCCGGATTTTATAGTCGATCTTGTCCCACTTGGGGCCGCCGACGGCCGCCAGCAGCACGGCATCCGCCTTGCGGCAGGCCTCCAGCGTCGCGTCGCTCAAGGGCACGCCATGCTTGTCGATGGACATGCCGCCGATGTCGCCGGGCGCGGCTTCGATGCGCGATCCCATGTTCTGGTTGAACCAGGCGATGACACCCAGCGCTTCGGTCATGACTTCGGGGCCGATGCCGTCGCCTTCCAGCGTGACGATATGTCTGGTCATGATTTAGTTACCAGCCGCGGCCGTGGCCGCCATGATGCCAGCCGCCATGATGATGGTGGCCCGGAACGACGATAACCGGCGCGCGATAAACCGGATAGACGGGATAGACCGGCGCCACGATGACGGGCTGCGGGGGGGGCACATAAACGCCGACGCCGACATGGCCGTGCCCATAGGGAACGACCGCGCAACCCGTCAGGCCCACGCCTGCGGCCGCGACCAGGAACGCCTTCTTGAGAAAGTTTTTGCCGGGTAATTGCATGACACACTCCGTTACTGCTTTAAATCTGGCGCCACGCTACACCGGCCGGGGAAACCGGTCAATATGTAAAGGAAAAGTCGTTGAAATCCCTGAATAATCAGGCCTTCAGCGCCTCATGCACCGTATGCATGACATGCACGTGGCGGGCGAAGGGCTCTCCCGCGATTTTCCGGCGGATCCTGCCGGTGACGTCGCGTTCGCCGCACAGATAAACTTCCCGGCCGTCGTGGATGACGGACATCAGGAAGGTCTTCATCCCCAGCATGCCCGTGACGTCGATCATGGGCACATGGGTGAGGTCGACGATGAGTTTCTTGATGTCATCCTCGATGTAATCCGCGCCTTCCAGCGTCTTGTTGATGGAGCCGAAAAAGAGCGGCCCCTCGATGCGGTAGATCATGGTGCCCGGTTTCAGCTTGCCGTGGGTGATGTCGGGTTTTTCCGAGGTGCTGACATGCAGGTTGGTGAAATCCGAAATGCGCTTCATGAACAAGAGCGCCGCCATGACCATCCCGACCGCGACGCCCGCCACCATGTCGATAAAGACGGTCAGGAAAAAGCAGCAGAGCAGGACGACCGTGTCGCTGCGCGGCGCGATCCTGACAATGCGCACGAACTGGTGAAAATGCGACATGCGCCAGGCGACGGTTATCAGCAGCGCGGCCAGCGCCGCCATCGGGATATAGCTGATGTAAGGCGCCAGCGTCACGACATAGAGCAGGATAAACAGGGAATGCGAAGCCGCGGCGACTGGCGTCTTGCATCCCGCGTGAATGTTGGCGGCGGTGCGCGCAATGGCCCCTGTCGCGGGAACGCCAGCGGCAAGCCCGCAGAAGATATTCGCGATGCCGATGCCGTTCAGCTCCGCATTGGGGTCGTGGTGCGTGCGCGCCATGCTGTCGGCGACCGTGGCGGACAAGAGCGATTCAAGCGCGGCCAGCGCCGCCACGACCATGGCAGAGCTGAACAGCACCTGGAACTCGTCATAGGACGGTATCGCAAAGAGCTCGTCGCCCGAGCCCGGCAGGTGCAGCTTGGGAGGATAAGGCTGGATGCCATGATGCGACAGGCCCGCATCGTCGATATAGCTGAAGCGCGTGTTCAGCGTGTCGACCTCGAAGCCGTAACGCGACATCAGCCATGCCGCGAGCGTGCCAAGCGCAATGCCGGCGGCGGGGGAGGGAATTCTGGTCGTCAGCCGGGGCAGGTAGAGGATGGTGATCAGCGTTATCATGCCGACGATAAGTTCCGACCCCCTCATGTACGGCAGGCTTTGAATGATGGTGATGGCCTTGTCGACGAAATGCCCGGTAAGCTCCGTGATGCCAAGGCCCAGAAAGTCGTTCAGCGCCAGCGTGCCGATCGTCACCGCGATGCCCGCCGTAAATCCCGTGACAACGGGGTAGGGCACGTAATGGATCAGCTTGCCGAGCCGGAAGGCGCCCATCGCAACCAGCATCAGCCCCGCCATGATCTCGCACCAGATGATGCCGTGCAGCCCGTAGGCCTTCACGATGGGCGCGACGATGACGACGAAGGCGGCGGTCGGTCCGCTGACCTGCGAGGTCGAGCCGCCCAGGATGGCGCAGACGAATCCCGCGACGATAGCCGTGTAAAGCCCGTGCCGCGGCGGCAGGCCGACGGCGATGGCCAGCGCCATGGATAACGGCAGCGCGACAAGCGAGACGATGAGCCCCGCGGTCAGGTCGGCGCGGAACGTCTTCGCGGTATAATTTTTCAGACCCGCGCGGAGGGCAGTTGCAATAGGGAAAGGTTGTTTTTTGCGGTGCATGTTCTTTTTATTGCCCCGGCTTCATCCGGGGTACGTGAGTACCTTGATTATATATGGGCTGACCATGGTTTTTAACAGGCAAACACAGACAAGTCGCAGTTTATTTGCAGCGAAGATTGCCATAACGCCAGAAAGACAGGGCGCAGGGAGCTGCGCGCGGGCCCGCAGAATAAATCATTAACGGCTGCCTCATATAATGCTCATAGAAGGCATTAACATCCGATTCCGCATTTCATTCTTTGTCTCTGTCAGGGGAACAGTCGCATGAGGAACATCTCTTTCATTCTGCCGATAGCGGCGCTTTGCATTTTCATTTTTTCCCCCGCGCGGGCGGATGCCGTTCCGGAGGAAAACTATAAAATCGTCAAGGCCTGGTACGACGAGGTGGTCAACGACGATGGCACCGAAAACGTGAAGAACACCTTGAGCTTCGCCATCCTGCGGGAGGACGCGGTGGAAAGGTTCAAGCAATACCCGATCAGCTACAGCACCAGCGCCGAAAAAGTCGAGGTTGTCGAGGCCTATACGCAGAAAGCCGACGGGCGCAAGGTCGACGCGCCGAAAAGCAACTTCCAGATCGACGTCTCCGGCGGCCGGGAGGGCGCCGCGCCCGCGTTTTCCGACGAGACCACGCTCACCGTCGTCTTTCCCGACGTTGCGGTCGGCGACACCGTCAACGTCGTCTTCAACCGCGCCGTGACGGACCCCCTGTTTCCCAGGCAGTTCTCGAACCTGCACGCCTTTTCGAAGCGGGTGCTCTATGACGACGCCCGCGTCAGCTATTCTATTCCGCTTGCCCTGAAGGCGCGGTACAAGAGCTTCGGCCTGACGGAAACCGCCAACAAGGAGGAAAACGGGCGCCAGATACTGTCGTGGACGTTCAAAAACACGGAAGTCAAGAAAACAAAGTATACCGAAGTCCCCGTCGCGGAAATCGGCGATGAGCCCGGCCTCATCGTGTCCACCTTTCCGTCCTACGCGGCGATCGCAGAATCTTACGGCGCGCGCGCAAAACCAAAAGCAGCCGTCACCGACGAGATAAAAAAGCTGGCCGAGGAAATCACCAGGGGCAAGACCGATCCGCGCGAGCAGGTGAAGGCGCTCTACGACTGGGAAGTCGCCAACCTGACCTATGCCGGCAATTGCATCGGCATCGGTTCCGTCGTGCCGCGCGACCTTGACTTCGTCCTCAAGAACAAGATGGGCGACTGCAAGGACCATGCGACGCTGCTGCAGGCTCTCCTGAGCGCCAAGGGGATAGAGAGCACGCAGGCGCTTATCGGCGCCAACAGCATTTACACGCTTCCCGAAATCCCGGAGGTCGACATCGTCAACCATGTCATCAACTACATTCCCTCCATGGACCTGTATCTGGACGCGACCTCGGGCATGCCCTTCGGGTATCTGCCGGCGTCCCTTGCCGCGAAGCCCGTCCTGCTGGTTGACGGACACAAGGAAGGCGCAAAGACGCCCGTGCGCGACAAGGGGCTGCGCAAAATGAAAGCCGTGGCGAAGATCGCCATCAACGATGACGGCTCGGCGGAGGGCGTCACGAGTTTCGCCATCACCGGCCCTGAGGGCGGCAGCTTTTCGGCGCAGCAGCGCCTCAAGACCCTGACGCCCAAGAGGCTCGAGGAAGCGGGCGAAGCCGCCCTGAAAGGCTCCGGCTTCCAGGGCTCCGTCACCATTGAGCCGGCGGCCTGGGATGAGAAAACCATGACCTACACGCAGAATATCCGCTATCGCCTGCAGGACTACGTGCGCGTCGGCGCGCCCGGCGCCCTGTATACGGCGCCGCCTTTCGCGCCGGGCTCGCTCGGCGCCGCCATGGGCGCGGTGATCGCGGGTATGACCGTGAAGGATGCGGAGAAACTGCCGCACGGGTTCCTGTGCGGGGAGGGGATCTTCGAAGAGGACTACGAATACGTGTTCCCGAAAAGCGTGAAGGTCCTGGCGACCCCCGACAATGTTTCGGCGTCCACGAGCGTGCAGGCCTATGAGGCGAAATACGCGCTGTCAGGCCAGACCGTGTCTATCTCCCGCAAGCTGACGGACACAAGCCCCAGCCCCATCTGCCCGGCGGAAATCGACGGCCTGTACCGCGAACTGGCGCCGAAGGTCTGGGGGGATCTCAAGGCGCAGATTGTTTATAAGTAGTTCTCAGGCGTAGAGCCAAGGTTGTTGTTCTTTCTGCCCACGCTCGAAGCCGGTGATGGCGTTTTCGTGCTCCAGCGTCAGGCCGATGTCGTCGAGGCCGTTGACGAGGCAATGCTTGCGGAAGGGTTCGACGTCGAAGCTGAAGGACTTGCCGCTTTCGCTGGTCACTTTCTGCTGCAAAAGATCGACGGTGATGCTCTTTTTGTCGGCGGCGTCTTTCAGAAGGGCTTCGACGCTCTCTTTCGGCAGCGTGACGGGCAGGATGCCGTTCTTGAAGCAGTTGTTGTAGAAAATATCGGCGAAGCTGGGGGCGATGACGGCGCGGATGCCGAAATCAAGCAGCGCCCAGGGCGCATGCTCGCGTGAGGAACCGCAGCCGAAGTTTTCTTTCGCCACCAGCACGGCCGCCTTGCGCCAGGCGGGCTGGTTCAAAACGAATTCCGGCTTTTCCTTGCCCTCGGGCGTGAAACGCAGGTCGTTGAAGAGGTATTTGCCAAGGCCCGTGCGCTCGATGGTTTTCAGGAACTGCTTGGGGATGATCGCGTCGGTATCGACGTTGACCATGGGCAGGGGGGCGGCAATGCCGGTGAGGATTGTGAATTTATCCATTTTAGTTTTCCCTTCTTTTCTCGTCACCCCCGCCTTGCGCGGGGGTCTGGAGGCCGTCCGGCCGTCATATGACTCATGTGACGCGCAGACGCGCTTCGGATGCCCGCGCAAGGCGGGCATGACAATGTTTATTTAACCAACTCCCTCACATCCGTCAGCTTACCCGTCACCGCCGCCGCCGCCGCCATGGCGGGGCTCATGAGGTGGGTGCGGCCGCCGCGTCCCTGGCGGCCTTCGAAGTTGCGGTTGGAGGTGGAGGCGCAGCGCTCGCCCGGCTGCAGCTTGTCGGCGTTCATGGCGAGGCACATCGAGCAGCCCGCTTCGCGCCAGTCGAAACCGGACTCGATAAAGATTTTATGCAGGCCTTCCTTCTCCGCCTGCTCCTTCACAAGGCCGGAACCGGGGACGATCATCGCATAAACATTCTTCGCGACCTTGCGGCCTTTCGCAATTTTTGCAACCTCGCGCAGGTCTTCGATGCGCGCATTGGTGCAGGAGCCGATGAAGACTTTATCAATTTTGACGTCCGTCAGCTTGGTGCCGGGTTTCAGCCCCATATAATCGAGCGCGCGCATGATGAAATCCTTGCGGCCTTCATCGGCAATCGCGGCGGGATCGGGGACCGTGCCCGTGATCGGCGCGACGGCTTCCGGGTTCGTGCCCCAGGTGACCTGCGGCGCGATGTCTTTGGCGTCGAGTTTGATTTCCTTGTCGTAGACCGCGCCCTTGTCGGAGGGCAGCGTCTTCCAGTAGGCGACCGCCTTGTCCCAGTCCGCGCCTTTGGGGCACATGGGGCGGCCTTTCAGGTAATTGAAGGTCGTCTCATCCGGCGCGATGAGGCCGGCGCGCGCGCCCGCCTCGATGCTCATGTTGCAGACCGTCATGCGGCCTTCCATCGACAGGGCGCGGATGGCGGAACCCGCATATTCCATCACATATCCCGTGCCGCCGGCGGTGCCGATCTTGCCGATGACCGCCAGGATGATGTCCTTTGCCGTCACGCCGACGGGCAAGGCGCCTTCGACGGAAATCAGCATGTTCTTCGCCGGGCGCTGCATGAGCGTTTGTGTGGCGAGAACATGTTCGACTTCGGAGGTGCCGATGCCGAATGCCAGCGCGCCGAAAGCGCCATGGGTGGAGGTATGGCTATCGCCGCAGACAATCGTCATGCCGGGCTGGGTCATGCCTTGCTCAGGCCCGATGATATGGACGATGCCCTGGCGCTTGTCTTTCATGCCGAAATATTCGATGCCGAATTCCTTGACGTTCTTCTCGAGCGTCTCGACCTGCACGCGGCTTTCCGGGTCCGCGATGCCCTTCAGGCGGTCGTGCGACGTCGGCACGTTGTGGTCGGCCACCGCCAGCGTCGCGTCGGGTCTGCGCACCGTGCGGTTGGCAAGGCGCAGGCCTTCGAATGCCTGCGGGCTGGTGACTTCATGCACCAGATGGCGGTCGATATACAAAATGCAGGTGCCATCGTCATTGCGGCGGACGATATGGCTGTCCCAGATTTTTTCGAAAAGGGTGCGGGGCTTGGACATGGGTTTACTCCCTTTCTGTCTTCATCCGTCATTCCCGCGAAGGCGGGAATCCAGCAGGCCAAAGGCCTGCATAATTATTAATGTGCGCGCGATGCGCGCTGGATCCCCGCCTTCGCGGGGATGACGATAGTTATAAGTATTCCGCCGTAAACAGCAAGCCATAGCCAAAACAAAAGCGGTCACCTGTGACGGTGGCCGCCTTGTTGTATATCCGTAATATATATCAGCCGTTAGCGGCTTTCTTTTCCGGCTTTGCGGGGGGCGTGGATTTCTCCGTCGGAGCTTCCACGACTTCCGCGGCATGGTCGCCTTCACGCTCGGTGATGCGGGCGGATTTGCCGCTGCGGTCGCGCAGGTAGTACAGCTTCGCGCGACGCACGGAACCGCGGCGCACGAGCTCGATTGAATCGATGCTCGGCGAGAAGAGGGGGAACACGCGTTCCACGCCTTCGCCGTAGCTGATCTTGCGCACGGTGAAATTCTGGTTGACGCCCTTGCCGCCGCGCGCGATGCACACGCCTTCATAGGCCTGGATGCGATGGCGGATTTCTTCGCCGGAGCCTTCAACGATTTTCACGTTGACGCGCAGCGTGTCGCCGGGCTGGAATTCGGGAATTTTCTTTTCGGTGCGGAGCTTTGCCATTTGCTCCTGCTCGAATTTTTCGAGGTCGTTCATAGGTTTAAACCCTTAATTTATCGGGACCCGTTATATTCGAACGCGCGATTTAAAACGGTTGCGCGCCGGCGGTCCACATCTTGTTCATTACCGGGGCTGATTGAATCATGCTCAATCAATTTGGGGATTCATACCCCAAATAACAACCATAATTCAAGAGTTTATTTAACTTTCTTGGATTCTTTAGCGTTTTGAGAGACATAGGCGGACCACAGGTCCGGGCGTCTTTCCCGGGTCACGTCCTCAGCGCATTTTTGCCGCCATTCCTTCACTTTGGCATGGTTGCCGGAGGTCAGCACGTCCGGCACCTTGCGGGGGATGCCATCGGGGCCCGTCCATTCGGCGGGGCGGGTATAGTGCGGGTACTCCAGCAGGCCGTTCTGGAAGCTTTCTTCCGCATGGGTATCGGCGTTCCCGACCACATCCGGCAGCAGGCGGATAACAGCGTCCAGCAGTATCATGCAGGCCTGTTCGCCGCCCGATAATACGTAGTCTCCGACCGATATCTCCTCGGCTTTATAAGCCTCCAGCACGCGCTCATCCACGCCTTCATAACGCCCGCAAAGAACGGTCAACAGGGGTTCTTTCGCCAGTTCTTCGGCCTTTTTCTGGGTCAAAGGGGTGCCTCTGGGGGTCATATAGATGAATCTGCCCAGCGGCAGGTGGGCTTTGAGGGCTTTATCAAGGATATCGGGCTTCATGACCATGCCCGCCCCCCCGCCAAAGGGTGAATCATCGACCGTTTTGTGCAGATCCGTCGTGTAATAGCGCGGATTGACCGTTTCGATCGACCAGGCGCCTTTTTCAAGAGCCTTGCCGGAAAGGCTTAACCCCAGATGTCCCGGAAACATTTCAGGGAACAGGGTTATCACTTTGACGCGAAAGGCGGCTTCGGGTTTTGCGTGTTTCATGGGGAATAGAGTTAACGAAATAGTCAGCACTTTCAATGTAATATTTTAGTGAATGGAAAAAGCTTGATTAATTTGCCATAATAATATAAATAGAAAGGGTTATCCACAGATGATGAGGAATGCGGTCATGAAGGGCAAGAAAATCGTCGACAAGGTCAAAGAGAAACTTGGCAAGATTTTCGACGAAGTTGCCGGCGCCCTGTCGCCGCAGCCTGAACTGGTTCCCATTCCCGTGCGCAATCCGCAAGGCCGCCGTCCGCAGCCGCGCCAGGATCGCAGTCCCTGGTGAAGGTTCATAAAATAAATATCGAAGATAAAAGATCGCCGCTGAAAAAAGCCTTCAGCGGCGAAACCTCGATGGACATCAACGGCTTTAATTTCTTCACCGGCGAATACACCCGCAAGCCCGGCGAAGCCCGCAGCCTCAGCAACACGCAAGATCCCGGACAGTGGGAAGAATTCTGGCGGGACGCGCTGGGCGAAGAGCCGCCGGGCCCGCTGCCCAAGGGCGCCTGGGCCATCATGCTGGCCCAGAACACGCCCCCGGATCACGTCAAGATCGAGCCGGAAAGCCTTGTCATGGACGATGACGGCCTGAAGGTCGTCTGGAAGCGCATTCATCTTGCGGGACAGCCGGGAGGTCCCAAAACTTCCCGCTACGCGGTTCTTGTCCTGCCCGCGATGGGGCAGCAGACCACGCGCGAAACCACTTGGGAAGAAGAGGCTGTCCGGGCGGCGGAAGATAAAAAGCGTCAGGACGCCGCGCTGGACACGCTCCGCGAAGCCTTTATCGAAGGCTCCGCAGAGCGTGTCACGATCCTGCCTCCCTTGCGGTTCAAGCCGAAGCTCGACTTTCTGAAGCTCTGAAAGCCTCCGTCAGTTTCCGTGTCTCTTTTCGTCCTGGTCGTAGATATAGCCTGCGCCCGCGCCGACGGCGCCGCCGATCGCGGCTCCGCAGCTGACGCAACCGCCCGTCATGGCCGTGCCCACGGCGCCCGCTCCGGCGCCGATCGCGCCGCCGGACAGCACGCGCTGCTGGGTCGTGTTCATGCCGCTGCAGGACGCGAGGGTAAGGGCGAGGACAAGCATGGCGCCGCCCTTCGAAATGTTCTGGATGCGGTTTTTCATGGCTGATCTCCTTCTTTTGGAATGGATAGCCCATCCTCTTAAGCCTAGCCCCGAAGGGTAACGGGTTATTGTCCCGCAGGTTTCAAACAGGAAAAAAATTGTAGCAGATTTGTATCAGGAAACCGGAATATCCGGATAAATCAGTCGATGAGACCGGGCGGTGGGTCGATGATGACTTCTTTTTTCTTCACATTCACGTCGGTGACGATTTTCGCGGTGAAGGGGACGTAAAAGCTGGCGCCCTTGACGGGCTTTACTTCCAGCAGGTCGCCCGCGCCGAAATTGGCGACCATGATGACTTTGCCCATGAGCTTGCCGTCCGGGTATGTCGCGGTCATGCCGATGAGGTCGGCGTGATAATAGGTATTGTCGTTCTTGATTTTCGGAAGTTCTTCGCGGCTGACGCAGAGCCGGGTGCCGCGCAGTTTTTCGGCGGCGGTGCGGTCCTTGATGCCGTCGATCTCCGCGAGCCAGATGTTGCCGTGCTGGTGGAGAGAGGTGATCTTGAAAATAAGCTTCCCGGAAGAATCGCAAAGCGGGGCATAGTCGGTGAGGCCTTCGGGGTTGTCGCTGAAAACCTTCAGCTTCACAACCCCCTTCACGCCATGCACGCCGACGATCTCGGCCATGCAGGTGAGAGCCTCTTCAGACGATGCCGCCGCTTTGCGCAACCGGATAACCTATCAGGCCGAAGCGTCGGCAGCCGGAGCTGCTTCAGCGGGCTTGGACGCTTTTTCCGTCTTCGCCTTTTTGCGTTCGGTCATTTTCGCCTTGGCGACCGCTTTCTGCGGGTTGTTCTTGCGCGCCGGCATGGGGGCGAGGCCCGCCTTGCCCATGAAGATCGCGACGCGGTCGGAGACCTGCGCGCCCTTGCTGATCCAGTATTTGAGGCGTTCGCCGTTCAGCTTCACGCGGTCCTGGTGGTCTTTGGGCAGCTTGGGGTCGTAGGTGCCCAGCTTCTCGAGGAAGCTGCCGTCACGGGGATTGCGGCTGTCCGCCACCACGATGTGGTAGAACGGCTTTTTGCGGGCGCCCGCGCGCGCCATGCGTACTTTCAACATTTGGTTCTCTCTTTCTTCAAAAGTTATCCGGTTGCTGTTAACTGGTCAGGAGCCATGCAACCATATCAGCTCCCTCATCTCGTAACCCCGGCGCCATGCTTTGCATGCGATGCATGACAGCCGGGGTCTAAAATCTTTCCATCGCTGCAGTGGATGTCATTAAAGACCCACCGTTTACGCCGCGCCATCTTAGGCCCCGGCTTGCGCCGGGGTTACGGCCTATTTTTTATCTTTGCCTCCATTTTGCCGCAGCAGCGGGTTCGTCGATTCCAGCGAGCCGCCGGCGTCGAAGGGGTTGGGGCCCAGCGGTCCGTCGCCCAGCTTGTCCTTCATGTTCTTCGCCATTTCTTCCATCTCGCCCATGCCGCCGCCGCCGAAGAGCGCGCCCATGTGGCGGGCCATGCCCTTGCCGCCCAGCTTCTGCATGCGCTTCATCATCTGCTGCATGTCCATGAACTGTTTCAGCAGGCGGTTGACGTCCTGCACCGTGGTGCCGGAGCCCGCCGCGATGCGCTTGCGGCGCGAGGCGTTGAGCACATCGGGCTTTTCGCGCTCTTTCTTCGTCATGGACAGGATGATCGCTTCCTGGTGCGCGAGCACTTTGTCGTCGACGTTGGCGTTCTCCATAAGGCCCTTGAGCTTGCCGGCGCCCGGCATAAAGCCCATGAGCCCCGAAAGCCCGCCCATTTTCTTCATCTGCTTGAGCTGCGTCAAAAAGTCCTCGAGGTCGAATTTGCCTTTCGACATCTTCTCGGCGACTTTTTGCGCGTCTTCGATATGGATGGTTTCCGCCGCCTTTTCGACCAGCGACACAATATCGCCCATGCCGAGGATGCGGCCCGCGATGCGATCAGCATCGAAAGCCTGCAGCGCGTCGAGCTGTTCGCCCATGCCGAGGAATTTTATGGGCCGGCCCGTGACCGCGCGCATAGACAGCGCCGCGCCGCCGCGGGAGTCGCCATCCACGCGCGTCAGCACGATACCCGTAATACCAATACGATCGTTGAAGTTGCGCGCCGTGTTCACGGCGTCCTGGCCGGTCAGCGCGTCGGCGACCAGCAGGATTTCGACGGGCTTCGCGATATCGCGCACTTCCGCCAGTTCGTTCATCAGCGCATCGTCGATGGAAAGACGTCCCGCGCTGTCGAGGATGATAACGTCATAACCTTCAAGGCGGCCCATTTCGAGGGCGCGCTTCGTGATTTTATCCGGCTTGTCGCCCTTGACGACAGGCAGGCTGCCCGCTTCGACTTTCTTCGCCAGAATATCCAGTTGCTCCTGCGCGGCCGGGCGGTAGATGTCGAGCGAGGCGAGCAGCACTTTTTTCTTCTGCTTGTCCTGCAAAAATTTCGCGAGCTTGCCGGCGGTGGTGGTTTTACCCGAGCCCTGCAAGCCGGCCATTAATATGACGGCGGGGGCGGGGACATTCAGGTTCAGTTGCGAATTTTCATGGCCCAGCGTTTTGACCAGCTGGTCGTGCACGATCTTGATGACCTGCTGCCCCGGCTTGACAGAGCGGATGACTTTTTCGCCGACAGCCTCAAGGCGCACCTGCTCGACGAATTCCTTGGCGACGGGCAGGGCGACGTCGGCTTCCAGCAGCGCGACGCGCACCATGCGCAGCGCCTCGTTCACGTCGTCCTCGCGCAGCACGCCGCGCTTCATCAGGCCGTCGAAAATGCCGCCCAGTCTGTTGGTCAAGCTATCGAACATGTTTTATCCTCAATAACCAAAACAATTTCGCCCCAGTGAGCGTAACTTCGCCGACTGGGGGACGCGGAGCGCAAAAAGCTATCCATTGCGGATGACGCCTTGCCTCAACAAAACTGCTGTCTTATAGGCGGTTTATGAGGATAAAGTCAAGAAAATGAGGGGGAGCGCAATTTCAGCTTGAGGGGGCCGCGCACGGTGATGCGGTCGTTCAGTTCCGTGGAGTAGGCGGGGTCCTCCGTGCAGACGGCCAGGGTTTTTCCCTCAAAAAGCTTTTGCATTTCAGGCTGTTGCGCCAGAAATGCCGCCATCGGCTCCGCCTCGCCGGTCAGGATGACGACGGGGGTGCGCTCTTTCCCGGCGCCCTCCGCCATAAAGGAGGTAATGGCCCGGAGCGCGCCATTCAGTGCCTTGGGGCCGGCATCTTCCTCGTCGACATAGCCGACATAGGGCATTTTATGGATGCCCGGGATGACCAGCGTGCCGCCCGCGGCGCGGTCTTTTGCCTCGTTTATCGTCTTGTAGGCGTGGTTATATTCCTGGAGCTGACGGCTGATAAAGGAGTCTTCGAAGTCGCCAGGCCAGTCGATTTTTTCCAGAGCCGGGGGGTCGGAAAGGGACTTCCCGGCGATCAGCCCATGGCCGTGCAGGGCCTTGGTATAAGCCTGCGCCATGACCTCGCAGGCCTGAGGCTCGCCGGTGATAACGATGGCAAGGCTGGTGCGGTCGACAGGACCGGTACCTGCGGCCTCTGCATCCTCGACGATCTGCATCATATCATTGATTTTTTTAGTCATTTCGCCGCCCTTGTCAAAGGGTCGGATATCCAGAAGCGCTTCGGCGATTAATTGGGCATCGATAATCATGGGGGTTCCCCGGTTGCTGGGGAATACAGTACAGGATTGATATTATTATGTCAAATAATATCTACCGCAACTCCACCCCCACCCCCATTGCCCAGACAAACGGAATGGATGCCATGACGAAAGACATCAGCAGCAGCAAGGCGGCTTCCCTGTTCAGCGCAGCTTCTGCCGGGGTGTTGCGGAAGCGCAGCGCCTTGGACAGCGCGAAATAGCTTAAATAAAACCCCAGAGCGCCGCCGTAAGCGAAGATGAACGAGAGATGCAGCCGGTAATAATCCGCCCGCGTCACCTCATTGATGCAGCCGCCGGGAAATCCTAAGGGTATGCCGTTGTAAGTTCCGACCGGGACGGGGCAATGCGGCATGGAAAAAAACGCCAGCATGGTCGGCAGCATGGTAAAGCCGAATGCCAGGAAGAAGTAAACCCAGGTTCTCTTCGGCAGGTCGGGCAGGCTGGGCTCATCCCATGTGCGCATCACGGTGCTGTAGATGCTGCGCGCGCCGGCCAGCGAAAAGACGCCGCCCACAATCCAGCACATCGTTTTGATCAGGCCGGGCAAACCGCTCTGGCAGCCGGTGTAGTTCCGGATAACCTCAGCTGCCGCGACGGGCTGGCTGTTGATATCGACGGCCAGGAACATCGCGCAGACGGCGAGGAGAAGCAGCATAAATATTTTTTCGGCTGTCCTCACCACAACTCCACCCCCAGAAACGATGCGCAGGCGAAAGGGAGGACGGTCAGGGTGAATCCCGTCAGCAGACAGAACGCGGCCTTGTCCTTCAGCGCCGCGGCTGCCGGGTCGTCTTTGAGCTGCTGCGCTTTCGCGAGGGCGAGGTTGCTGAATAAAAACGCCATCATGGCGAAGTACCAGCAGACTGCCGCGAGCAGCCTCATGTGGTCCTCCGGCCCCGGCGGCGTATAGACGTAGCCGTAAGAGGGGCTGCCATAATAGCGGTTCCCGTAGTAGCCGCCGTAAGTGTAGGAAGGCGTATAAGCCTGCTGCACGAAGGGATAGGCGAAAAAGCCGAGGCCCACGAACAGCCTGAACATCGCTTTTTCCTTCAGCCTGCGGAAGTCCGGGGCGTCCCTGCCGCGGCGCCAGGCCTTATACAGCCTGACGCAGCCGGAAATCGCAAATCCGATGCCGATCAGCCAGCACAATGTTGAAATAAGGTTTGAAAAACCGCTGGAGGCGACGATGACATTTTCGCTCATGCGCCGGAACGACGTTGTCCCTGCATCGGCAGAGGCCGATATCAACAAAAACGGCAGAAGAAAAACCTTGAATTTGTTCATGGGAACCACAATTCCACCCCCTGAAACCCCGCCCAGGCGATGGCGGCTGCGGGGGTCATGAATCCGATCAGCAGGCAGCCCGCCGCCTCGTTCTTCAGCGCGGCGGCTGCCGGGTCGTCTTTGAGCTGCTGCGCCTTGGCCAAAGCGAGGCTGCCGAAATAAAAGCCCAGCCCGCCGATGTGCCAGAAGGCGACGGCGAGCAGCTGCAGGCTATCCTGCTGCCGGGCTATGTCGGCGGGGCAGGGGTGAGGACTGTTCGTGTTGCACATCATGTGCCCCTGCATCGCGTCCCGAATGAAAGGGAAGGTCATGAAGAAAATCCCCAGGACGAAATATAGCCGGGTGCGTTTCCAGAGCCGGGCGTACTCCGGTGTGCCGTAGTGGTATTTCATGGCTTTATTCAGCCTGACGCAGCCCCTGATCGTAAACCCGACGCTGAACATCCAGCAGATGGTGTCTGTCAGGTTCTGAAATGAGTGGGCGGCAGCGATTTGGCCGGAGTTTATGGTACGGAAGGTTACTTTTCGCGGCGGCGCCGGCTCGCTCCAATATGAATCTAAAATAAAATGCGCCGCGGCGGCGGCGGCGGCGATAACGAAGACCACGGACCGGACAGATATCAAGCCGGGCTTGCGCGCACTATCAGCGAGCGGGGCCGGGGCCATGATTTTCTCTGTTTCCTTTACCACAGATCCACCCCCATAAACGACGCGCAGGCGAAGGGCAGCGCGGTCATAATGAATCCCGCCGTAAAGCGGAACGCGGCCTTGTCCTTCAGCGCGGGCGCCGCCGGGTCGTCCTTCAGGCGCTGCGCCTTTTTCAGCGCGAAGCTGCCAAAGAGAAACGCAATCGTGCCGAAGTACAAGCTGTAGAAAGCGAAAGTTCTAAAGTTTGCGGTGTTGGGTTTCTCCTGCGTGTAGCCGTAATAAGGGTGGTAATAGGCCTCGTAATAACCGTAAGACTGCCGGAAATTCTCATACACGAAGGGATACGCCATCAGGCCGACACCAAGAAGCAGGTAAAGCAGGGCTTTTTCGCCGCGCGGGACAGGGGCGGGATCCCTCTTCCGGCGCCGCCATGCGCCGAACACCTTGAAGCTGCCGCTCAGCAGGATTCCGGCGCCCAAGATCCAGCAAACCGTGGCCACCAGGGCCTGGAATCCGCTGGAGGCCTGAATGACGCTGTGGCGCATGCTGCTGAAAACGACGGGCTGGGGCGGCGGCGGGGGCGAGTGGATCTTGTCGTAGAGGGCCGCGTCATAAATGAAAATGGCCGCGGCGGCTGCGGCGAAGATGAAAAACCAAGGCGATTTCCACCCGGGCTTGCGCTCAGCGCTAAATGGAGCGGCCGGGCCATCCATGGCCGGCATATTTTCTTCTGTGCCTGACAAAGCTGAATCCTCGTTCTATGTCGGAACTCATGCTGTAAGCCCCATTATACCGCGGCAGGCGTTAATGTTCGTTTAAGCGACGGTTTTCTCAAATGAATCCGGCGTCTGCGGCGCTTTTCAGCGTTTCAGCGAAGGGCGCGGCTTGTCCAGTTTCGGGCCGTCCAGTTCTTCCAGTTTCTGCGACAGGCCGGTGACGAGATCGCGCAGCGCGGTCACTTCCGCTTTTGTTTCTCTCAGCTCTTCCTGCAGGGCGGAAAATTTGACGTCTCTATCGACGACCTCCAGTTTCAACTGGTATCTGGCATCGCTCTCCAGGTAACGAAAATCGATGCCATGCTGCTTCAGCAGCGAATACATCTGCGCGTTTCCGCGATACACGACGTCCTTCAGGATATGTTCGTATGAGGTCCGCGGCCAGCTGTACTTCTCGTATATGAACCCGCTCTCCAGCAATTTCCTTGCTGTCGCGACGTCGTTCCCCATCACGGCGGATTCAAACGCGTGAACACGCTCCGCCCTCTCGTCCCTATCCTGCTGTGCGCCCATTATTTTAAACCCTTCTTCATCTAAAGGCCCGGCTTCTTCAGCTTCAGCGGCCGGGTGACCGTGACGTCCGACATCGTCGCGGCGGGAACATCGGGCGCCGGCGGGGGAGCCGCGGCGGTCGCGGTGAGGACGGGGTTCGTGAAATAGGCCGCGCCGCCGCGGCGCTCCGCCAGGAACCGCTGCATTTTATCCGCCTCGCCCGTCAGCACGATGACCGGCGTGTAATCGCGCTCCGCATACTCCGTGAGAAGGTCGGCAAGCATCTGGAACGCGCCGTTCTGCGCCTGCGCGACGGCGTTTTCATTCGCGGCGTTCGGCGGCAGGTCGTAGATGTTTTCGATGACCAGCACGCCGCCTTCGGCGTCGCTTTTCGCGGAATAGAGTTTGTCGCTGGCTTTGCGGAAAGGCAGCGGGTTGCCCTGCTCGTCCGCGATGATGTTGCGCCATTGCACGGTTTTCAGCACGGTAGATTCCGCGTCGTCGCGGCCCGCGGTGATCTCAAATCCGTGGAGCGCCTGCGCATAGGCGGAGGCGAGCGCAAGGCGCCCCGCCGCGTCGCCGGTGATAACGATCGCGAGTTCGCCGCGGTTGACGATCGCCTCGTTGCGGGAGCGCGCCTGCTTTTTCAGCAGCGGCAGCCGTTCGCGCACGAAACCGGCCATCGTTTCGCCGGCATCGCATGCCGCCATGTCATGCAGCGCTTCTTCGACAAGCCGGGGAAGCTCGCGGGTGGGCATCGGGTGTGATCCTTTCATGGGCGGACCATACTATGTAATTGGCGTTATGGCAATATCCGGGCGTCGGGGCGCCCATTGACATTATGGAATATAATTGCTATACAATTGCAGCTTTAAGACAAGGTTTCTCATGACGATTGTGCCCTGCGAAGAACCGATCATCGACGCCGCCCGCGACGGCGACATCGAAGCCGTGCGTGCCGAGCTTGCAGCCCGCGTCGATCCCGATACGGCCGACAGCATGAACCGCTCCGCCCTCTATCATGCGGCCTATGCGGGCCGCGAAGACATCGTGAAGCTGCTGATTGAAAAGAACGCCGACGTGAACCTGGAAGACGACGAGGGCGAGACGCCGCTCATCGCGGCGCTGGAAAACAAGCATTTCAGCATCGCGGCGCTGCTGCTGGAGAACGGCGCGGATATCAACACGGTTTCCGGGCGGCAGCAGCAGACGCCGCTGCACTGGGCCTTCAACATGGATATGGACGAGAAAAAGACGGACCGCGTGATCTGGCTGCTGGAAAAAGGCGCTGAGGTGACGCGCAAGGGCGGGGGCGGCCTCGATGTGATGCAGCGCGGCAGGGAATACGCGATACAATGGCCCTTCGCGGGCGAAATCGTGGCGGCGATGAAAGAATACATCCGCACCCACGACCCGGCCTATATTTTCGAGCAGCAGATGAAGCAGGCTTCGGCCGACATGTGCGAGGCCCTGCGCGAGGGCCTTCCGGAAGCCATGGCGATAAAGCCTATCCGGCTGAAGCTTGCGCCGAAACCGTCATGACGCCGAAAAAGACATTCAGCAGTCCCGTCCACGACCGCGCGCTCGTCAAGGCCGTGGAAAAAAGCGACATCGTCGGCCTCAAGGAGGCGCTGGACAAAGGCGCCGACCCGAACGTGCGCGACCCCGCAACCGGGCGCAATCTGTTGTTCACGATCCTCGACAAGGTTTCGACGGAGGACGGCAGGAAGCAGGAAGGCAGCCTCTGGGCCCAGTTCTTTGCGCTGCAGCATGCGGGCGCGGATGCGGGGCTGGCCGACAATGCGGGCGTCACGCCGCTGCATTACGGTTTCGAAAAACGCGATGCGATGCTGGTCTCCGTCATGCTGCTGCAGGAGGGTTTGGCGCTGAACACCCCCGACCCGCGCACGGGCGAGACGCCGCTGCATCTTTCCCTCCCCCTGTTTCTGGAGGGCCGCGAGGATATCGACAAGACGCCGTTCGAGATGCTGGCGGCCAAGGGCGCGGACCCTGCCGTTCCCGACAACGCCGGGCTTTCGGCGCTTGACATCGCGCGCGCCTCTTCCGCGGAAAAGGCCAGCGCCGCCGTGGAAAAAATGCTGAATACGCCCGTCATGAAACAGCGCCGCCTGCACGACAGGGCGAAGGGGCAGTCGCTAAAACTGAAGCACCCATGAATCCCTGGTGGCATCCCGATCGTTTCATGAGGAAAGTTCCCTACCTTCAGGAGCGCGCGCGCATCTTTGGCGAGATACGCGCCTTTTTCGACGCGCGCGGATATCTTGAGGTCGATACGCCGGCGCTGCAGACGGCGCCCTGCATGGAGGCGCATATCCAGGGCTTCCGCACGGAGCTTTTGAGCGCCGACCGCCAGTCGAAGCGCACGATGTACCTGCATACGAGCCCCGAATTCGCGATGAAAAAGCTTCTCGTCGCCGGCCTGCCGAAAATCTACCAGCTCGCGAAGGTTTTCCGCAACGCGGAAGGCTCGTCGTGGCACTCGCCGGAATTCACGATGCTGGAATGGTACCAGCGCGGCATGGACTACAAGGATATGATGGAGGAAACGGCAGATCTGGTGCGGCATATCGCCGCGTCGTCATCCCCGCGAAAGCGGGGATCCCGTGCCGAAGAGCGGGGGGCAGCTTTCGTTGCGGGAGATTCCCGCTTTCGCGGGAATGACGGTAAGTTTTGCGATCCGCATCAGCCGTGGGAGAAAATCACCGTCGTGGACGCACTGAAGAAATACGCGGGCGTGGATATTTCGAACAATCTCTGCGACCTCGCGCATATCCGCGCGGAAGCCAGACGCATCGACGTCTACGTCTCGCCGCATGACGACTGGGAAAACGCGCTGCTGAAAATTCTCATGGAAAAGGTCGAGCCGCGCCTCGGCTCTCCCGCGCCCTCTATCATTTACGACTATCCCGTCTCGATGGCCGCGCTGTCCCGCCCCAAGCCGGAAGACGGACGCTTCGCGGAGCGCTTCGAGGTTTACGTTTGCGGCATCGAGCTTGCCAATGCTTTCGGCGAACTGACCGATGCGGCGGTGCAGCGGGAACGCTTTCTTGCCGATGTGCGCCTGCGCAAAAAGGTTTACGGCGACGACTACCCGGTGGATGAAGATTTTTTAAAGGCCCTCGAATTCGGCCTGCCTGCCTGCAGCGGCAATGCCCTGGGCGTCGACAGACTCGTCATGCTGGCGACGGGAGCGGATGATATCGGTCTTGTGCAGGCGGCCCCGGTCTGACCTTTGCCTGCATTTCAAGGGCTTGCGCAGGCTTTTGACAAATTATTAACCGTAATCCGCTAGAATATATAAAACCGCAAAGCAGGAGGCGCGACCATGGCTGACGCTCATATCTTCGTCAAAGACGCTGACGGAAACTCCCCAAAGGCGCGCTGGCATACCGATGAAATTTACAAGGTTTCCGGAGAGGTCGCCAAGCAACTGGAGGCGATGAAAAATAAACCCGAAGGCCGCGACCTTGCGTCCTGGCTGCGCGACCACGGCGGCAAGCTCGACGACGACGGCAAAAAACCTGCGCGCGTCTCGACCAAGAACGACGGCACGGTGCTCAACGACCATTACAAAGACGGGGAGTTCCTGAAAGGCGATGTTGTGCGGCCCAAAGGCGCGAAGGCTGACGACAGGGCCGGGGCGCATCTTTTACTGGCGCTCATGACCGGCGGCGCGTCGCTTTTCGTCACGCCTTTCATGGACGACGAGGCCAAGGAGAAGGGCGACGGCAGCAAGTTCACGAAGACCACGCCGGAGGAGCCTGCCACCGCTTCGACCACAAAGAGCGCCAAGACGACCGTCACCTCGACGACGCGCCCGAAGCCGAAATAATATCAAGGTATAAGAATCAGCCGACCTTAACCGCCACTTGGTTCATCGCCTCGTGGAAGTCGCGGATGGCGGCTGCGCCCCCGCCCGGGTATTCCCAGATGGAGGTTGACGCACAGATGAAATCAGCCCCCGCCTTCACGATATCGCGGCAGTTGGACGGCTTGATGCCGCCCGCGGCCACGCAAGGGGTTTCCATGATGGCGCTCCACCACGACAGGATGGTCGGCGAGACCATGTACTTGGGCGCGTAGTTCTCTTTCGGGTAATAGGGGGAGCGGGTCGTGAAGAACGGCCCGAAACTCACGTAATCCGCGCCGCTTTCAGCCGCCGTCATCGCCAGATGCTTGCTGTCCATGCAACTGGCGCCGATAATCTTGTCCGGCCCCAGAAGCCCGCGCGCATCCTTGATGCGCATGTCGTAGATGCCAAGATGCGCGCCGTCCGCGTCCATTTCCTTCGCAAGGTCCGCGCGGTTGTTGATGATGAAAGCAACCTCGCGCTCCTGCACGATCGGCATGAGCTTTTCGATCGCTCGCTTCCACATGTCGTCATCGGCGTTTTCAAGGCGCAGCTGCACGGAGGCGACTTCGCCCGCGTCAAGCGCGCGGGAGAGCTGCGGCGCAAAAGCCTCCGGCGCCAGTTTGGGCGGCGTGATGATATAGAGCTGGCAGCGTGGGTTCTCGGTCTTCATGGCCCTTGGGCGGCAGTTTTCCGCGTTTTAGAAGGTTACGCGTCTTTGCCCAGGTAGATGTCCATGATTTTGTCGAGCATCGCAATCGACTCGTCGCGCGGGCGCTGGAAGCAGTTGCGGCCGATGATGGAGCCGTTGCCGCCGCCTTCATATATGGCGCGCGCATCTTCGAACACGCTGTCCTCGTCCTTCGTGGCGCCGCCCGAGAATACGACGAGGCGGCGGTTGTTGAAGGAGCACTGCATGATATGGCGCACGCGTTCGGCCTGGGTCTTGATGGGAATTTTCTTCTCCTCATAAACCTTCTTGGCTTCGGGCTGCTCCAGGTGGTCGGTGGGCAGCTTGACCTTGATGATATGGGCGCCCAGCAGCGCGGCCATATGCGCGCCATAGGCGATGGTGTCGATGGCGGTTTCGCCCTCTTTCGAGATTTTCGGGCCGCGCACGTAAGACCACATCACGGTCGCGATGCCGTAAGACTTTGCTTCTTCCGACAGCGCGCGGATTTCTTCCTGCTGCTCCAGCATGAATTCGGAGCCGGGATAGACCGTGAAGCCGATGGCCGCGCAACCCAGGCGCAGGGCGTCCTTCACCGAGCCGTTGACCGACTGGTCTTTCACGGAAACAAGGCTGTTGGAGGAGTTGATTTTCAGGATCAGCGGAATGGCGCCCGCGAAGGTATCGGCGCCGGCTTCCAGCGAGCCGAGCGGCGCGGCATAGGCGTTGCAGCCCGAGTCAACCGCCAGCTGATAGTGGTAATGGGGGTCGTAGGCGTCGGGGTTGACGGCGAAGCTGCGCGCGGGGCCGTGCTCGAAGCCCTGGTCGACGGGTAGGATGACCATCTTGCCGGTGCCGGCCAGCTTGCCGTGCATCAGGATGCGCGCGATGTTCGCCTTCACGCCGGGGCTGTCGCTTTCGTATTTCGACAGAATTTCCTGTACTACGGGCGTGATGCCCCAGGAACGGCTGGTCGTGTTTTTCGGCATTTCCTTGACTTTCTGGTTCGCGCGCATGAATAACCCTCCATTGTTTTGAGGGTATATTATGCTGTCTTTGCCCCCCAATCAAGCGGCGAAAAAGACCGTAAAATCAGGGAAAATCCCCCTTCGGGGTCAGAACGTCACGGTGATATTGAAAGTAGCCGGTGAAAGCGTCGTCGTCCCGTCGGTGACGGTGAATGTGAAGCTGTCAGGGTTGAAGTTGAAGGCCGTGTGCACATAACGCAGCCGCCCTGCGTCGATGTCGGCCTGTGTGAACGAGGTGATGGCGGCGCCGGGGTTGGTCGTCAGTTCAAGACGCCCCTGCGTCGGGGATGCCGTGAGGCTGAACACGATGCTGGAAGGCGCGGTATCGACGTCCGAAGCGCTCAGTTTCGATGTCGTGATGATTGTGGAACCGCCAAAGATGCTGACGGTCGTTCCCGTGTTCGTGGTCAGCACGGGCGCGTCGTCGACCGGGTTGACGCTGATGGCGAAGGTCGAGGCGGAGAGCGTCGTCGTGAGGTCGGAGACGATAAAGGTAAAGCTGTCCGATGTCGTCTCAGAGCCGTCATGCACATATTCTACGAGCCCCGCCTCCAGATCCGCCTGCGTGAACGACGTGATCGCCGTGCCGGGGCTGGTGCTGTACTGCAGGTATCCGTTCGAGGGATTGGAGGTCAGCGTATAGGTCAGGTTGAAATTCGCCGTATCCACATCCGTCACGTTCAGGTTCGCTGTCGTGACAGTTACGGTCGCGCCCTCATTCAGCGCGGCGGGCGCATTCGTCGCCAGCACGGGAGCGTCGTCGACCGGGGTGACGGTAATATTAAATGTATTACCCGGCAGCGTCGTCGTGCCGTCGGACAGGCTGAAGGCAAAGCTGTCCGTCGTCGCCTCCGAACCGTTATGGACGTAGTTCACGATCCCGGCGTCAAGGTCGGCCTGCGTGAATGACGTGATGGCGACGCCCGCGTTCGTGGTCAGCTCCAGGTATCCGTTCACGGGCGCGGAGGTGACGGTATAGACAAGGCTCGTATTCGCCGTGTCCGGGTCCGAAGAGTCAAGTTCCGCCGTCGTGAGAATCGCGGAATTCCCCTCGGTGACGATCGCGCCGTTGTTCGTCAGTTGCGGCGCGTCATCGACGGGGCTGACCGTGATATTGAAATTGGAGGCGCCCAGCGTCGTCGTCCCGTCGGAAAGCGTGAAGGTAAAGCTGTCCGCCGAAGCCTCTGATCCGTCGTGGACATAATTGACGATACCCGCGTCAAGATCGGCCTGCGTGAAGGAGGTAATCGCGACGCCCGCGTTCGTGGTCAGCTCCAGGTAACCGGCGGCGGGCGCGGTGGTGACTGTATAGACGAGGTTCGCGCTTGCCGTATCCGCATCGGTGGCGCTGAGCTGCGCGGAGCCGATGAGGGCGGAAGCCCCCTCGGTCACCGTCGCGCCGGTATTGGTCGCCAGCGCGGGCGCATCGTCCACGGCGGCGACAGAGATATTGAATGTATTGCCGGGCAGCGTGGTCGTGCCGTCCGTCAGGTCGAAGCTGAAGCTGTCCGCCGTCGTTTCCGAACCGTCATGCACGTATTGCACAAGGCCCGCGGCCAAATCGGCCTGCGTGAAGGAGATGATGGCGGCGCCCGGATTGGTCGAAAGCTCCAGTTGTCCGTTCACGGGCGCGGAGGTCAGGGTATAGACAAGCCCGGCATCCGCCGTATCGGCGTCACTCGCATTCAGGTCCGCGGTGGTGAGCGCGATTGTGCCGCCCTCGGAAACCGACAGGCCGTTGTTGGTCAGTTGCGGCGGATCGTCCGCAGGGTCGATGGTGATATTGAACGTCGCAGCGGAAAGCGTCGTCGTCTGATCGGAAAGCGTGAAGATGAAACTGTCCGCCGTGGTTTCGGAGCCGTCGTGCACGTAATTGACGATGCCGGCGGCAAGGTCGGACTGCGTGAAGGAGGTGATGGAAACACCCGCATTCGTCGTGAGTTCAAGATACCCGTTCACGGGCAGGGAGGAGAGGGAATAGACCAGGTCACTGTCCGCCGTATCCGGATCTGCTGCGGTGAGGTCCGCGGTGGTGATGATCGCCGAGGAATCTTCCGTCACCGTCAGGCCGTTATTCGTCAGCTGCGGCGCGTCGTCTTCGGGAACGACAGTTATATTGAATGTATCATTGATCGTGGTGGTGCCGTCGGTGAGCGAAAAACCGAAGCTGTCCGCCGTGGTTTCAGAACCGTCATGCACATACTGCACGATGCCGAGAGCGAGGTCTGCCTGCGTGAAAGACGTGATCGCCGTGCCGGGGTCTGTCGACAGCTGCAGGTAGCCGGCCGCGGGCCCCGAGGTGACGGTAAAGACCAGGCTGCTGTCGCCCGTGTCGGCGTCGGTCGCGCCCAGCGCCCCGGTGTCGAGGGTCAGCGTATCGCCTTCGGTGACGGAGGCGCCTGCGTTGGTCAGCACCGGCGCGTCGTCGACCGGGCTGATCGTGAAATTGAACGTGGCCGGCGCCAGCGCGGTCGTTTCGTCGGAAAGCGTGAAGGTAAAGCTGTCGGCGGCGAATTCTGACCCGTCGTTCACATAGCGCAGGCGTCCTGCGGCAAGTTCCGACTGCGTGAAGGAGGTGATCGCCGTCCCGGGGTCCGTGGTCAGCTCCAGCCGCCCGTGCGCCGGGCCGGAAGTGACGGTATATACAAGATTGCTGTTAATCGTATCCACGTCCGTCGCATTCAGCTGCGCGGTCGTCAGCACCACGGAATCGCCTTCATCCAGCGCAGCCCCGGTATTCGCGACAAGCTCCGGCGCATCGTCGGAAGGCGTTATCGCCAGCAGGAAGCTTCCCTTCAGGCTTTCCGCCCCGGCGTTGACGGTGAAGCTGAAACTGTCCGACGCCGTATCCGTGCCGTTATGGACATAGCGCACAAGCCCCGCGTTGACCTGCGCCTGCGTAAAGGAAACGAGGGCCGCGCCCGGGTCGCCCGCCAGCGTCAGGTACCCGTTCACCGGGCCGCCGGTGACGTTGTATCTGATGTTGTTGTTCACGGCGCTATCCGCCGTGGCGGACAATTGCGAAGACGTGATCGTCAGGAAGGAGCCTTCCTCTAGCTCACCCGCCGCGTTCGTCGCGAGCTTCAGCGTGGCAGGGGCGGCTGCCAGCGGCGGCGCTGCCTTGGGCGGAGGCGCCTCCAGCAGTTGCCGGAGATATTTTTCGGCCGGCGTCTCGCGTTTGGCGAGGAGGTCGAGCGCGGCGGCGTAGGCGGCATTCGCGGAATTCTTCGCGGCCGCGCTCCCCTGTTCCGCGCTGAAATTCTGGTCTGCCGCGGAAGCCGCCGCAAGGAAACCCTCGACATTCGCGAAGACGTCACCGGAGGAGGGGCGGGAAAACACGCGCGCAAGTGATTCCGCGCGCGGATTTCGGGTCAGATAGTATGAGCCGAGATCCAGCACGGACGGTGCGGTCTTTTGCGTTCCCCCCGCAAAAGCGCTACGGACAACAGGCGTCGGGGCAAATGGTGCAATGCCGTCTGCCATTGTTGGTACTTAGACTCCCACTGTAGTATTTTACCATAATGTGTTTAACCGGGGTTTAAGCAGGAAATAAAAACGTAATAAATTCAGTGGGTTGATATTGAGTGAACGGGTTGCTTTTGGCTATGATGGGCGGGCAGGCAGCAGGGGATGGTTTCATGGCCAAAAAGGGCAATGCGCGGGAAGTACTGATCGAATCCCTGCGCCTCGGCCTGACGTCTTTCGGCGGGCCGGTCGCGCATCTCGGCTATTTCGAGCGCGTCTATGTGCGCGAGAAAAAATGGCTGGATCACGAAACATTTTCGCAAATCGTGGCCCTGTGCCAACTGCTGCCGGGGCCGGCCAGCAGCCAGGTGAATTTCCTCATCGGACTGAAACGTGCGGGATGGACGGGCGCGCTGCTGTCATGGGCCGGGTTTACGCTGCCCTCGGCGGTGCTGATGTATCTTTTTGCCGTTTACGCGCCGCAGGTTCAGGCGGAACCCGTGCTGCACGGGCTGAAACTCGCAGCGGTCGCCGTGGTCGCGCAGGCCGTGCGCGTGATGGCGGCGCGGTTTTGCGTCACCCGTCTGACGGCGTGCGTCGCTCTCGCGGCAATGGGCGCGGCGGTTCTGATGGAGGGCGCTCTCGCCCAGACGGCGGCGCTCCTGCTGGGCGCTCTCGCCGGATTTTTATGGTGCCGCGAAAAACATGAAAAGACAAAGCGCCTGCGTCTTCCCGTGAGGCGCGGCGCGGCTGTTTTCGCGGCGGCGGCGTTCCTGCTTCTGCTTGCGGGTTTCAGCGTCTTTTCCGCGCTGATGCCGGGCGGGCTGTTGCAGGCAACCAATGTGTTCTATCACGCGGGAACTTTCGTTTTCGGCGGCGGGCATGTCGTCCTCCCGCTGCTGCATGAAGCGATGGTGCCGGCGATGCTGAACAACGATGTCTTTCTGGCAGGCTATGGCGCGGCACAGGCATTGCCGGGGCCGCTCTTTACGATTGCCGCCTATCTTGGCGCCGCAGCCGCGCCGGAAGGGCAGGCGGGGCTGTGGTCTGCCGCCGCGTTGCTGGCGATTTTCCTGCCGGGATTGCTGCTGGCCGTCGCGGCCGCGCCGGTGTGGGGATGGTTCGGCGCGCATCCCAGGGCGCGCGGCGCTCTGTCGGGCATCAACGCGGCCGTGGTCGGCGTGCTGGCGGCCGCGCTCTACCATCCTGTATTTGATTCCGCCGTCAAGGGCGGCGCCGATTTCGCAGCGGCTGCCGCAGGCTACGTGATGCTGGAAAAGCTGAACGCGCCGCCGATCCTTATCGTAGCCTTCTGCATCGCCTGCTCGATTGCGCTGCGAATAATATAATTACTTCAGCTTCGCCATCGCGACCGCGGTGTCCGACATGCGGTTCGAGAAGCCCCATTCGTTGTCGTACCAGCTCATCACGCGCACGAAGGTGCCGTCGATGACCTTGGTCTCCTTCAGCCCGAAGATCGAGGAGCGCGGGTCGTGGTTGAAATCCGTCGACGTCAGCGGCTCGGAATAGGTGCCGAGGATGCCTTTCAGCGGGCCGCTTGCGGCGGCGTCCGAAATCGCCTTGTTCACTTCTTCCACCGACGTCGGTTTGTTCGCGGTGAATTTGAAATCGACCACCGACACGTTCGGGGTCGGAACGCGGATCGAGGTGCCGTCGAGCTTGCCCTTGAGGTCCGGCAGCACGAGGCCGACGGCCTTGGCGGCGCCGGTCGAGGTCGGGATGAGGTTGATGCCGGCGGCGCGCGCGCGGTGCAGGTCCTTGTGCATCGTGTCGACCGTGTTCTGGTCGCCGGTATAGCTGTGGATCGTCGTCATGAAGCCGTGCTTGATGCCGATGGCCTTGTGCAGCACATAGGCGACAGGCGCAAGGCAGTTTGTCGTGCAGGACGCATTGGAGACGACGACGTGTTTTGCTTCCAGCTTGTCATGGTTCACGCCGTAGACGACGGTGATGTCTTCGTCGGTCGCGGGGGAGGAGATAAGAACTTTTTTCGCGCCGGCTGCGACATGCTTCATCGCATCTTCTTTTTTGGTGAAGATGCCCGTGCATTCCATCGTGATGTCGACGCCGAGGTCTTTCCACGGCAGCTGCGTCGGGTCCTTCACCTGCGTCATGGTGATTTCGTGGCCGTTGACGATCAGCTTCGTGCCGCTCACCTTCACCTCGCCGGAGAAGCGCCCGTGGACGCTGTCGTATTTCAGGAGATGCGCGTTCGCTTCCGAGGTCGCGAGATCGTTGATGCCGACGACGGTGACGTCGTTGCGGCCGCTTTCCATGATGGAACGCAGGACCAGGCGGCCGATGCGGCCGAAACCATTGATGGCGACTTTGACGGACATGTTCTGTTCTCCTCTACTTTTTTAAAAGCTGCCGTATACCCTAGAATCGGGGGTATCATGGCACGGCGTCCTGCATTTTTCGAGCGTAAATAACGTACTGATTAAGAAGGAGTTTTCCAGCCGGGGCCTGTTTTCCGGTGGCGCGTTATTGCCCATAAAGTGTATAATAAATCATTGGTTTTCATGAGCTTCATCGCAGGGGAAGCCCCAAATGATTGAATCCAGCGGCGTCGTGCGCCGTATCGTCGAGGAAGACGGCGTCGAATTTGTTTCCTTCAGAAATCACGACGGGTATTTCCAGTTGCCCGCCGGCGACGCCGCCGCGCGCGAGAAAGTCGTTCAATCCCGCGACCTGAACCGGGAAATTTCTTTCGCTTTCAACAAGGAAGCGAAAATCCTCTTCGTGCAGGACAAGCCGGTGGAGCCGCCGTCGCCGTCGGGGGCAGCGCGCGCAAAGCCCGGAAACGGATAGGAACAATGGAATCGAAGGGCGTCATCCGCAAGATTTTCGAGGAGGAGGGGGCACTGCTGGTGTCTTTCCCCGCGCATGACGGCTACTTCCAGGTGCCGCTAACGGAAAAAGACCTCTGCGCCAAAATCCGGGAGGCGCGCGACGCCAGAAAAGAGATTTCCTTTACCTTCGACCGCGAGCTGAAAATCCTGAGCGTCCGGTGACGTATCGCCGCAGAACGCTTTTGCCTGATGGACCAATGATTGACAAAGCCTGACGTGACTTGCGCCTGATGGAAATACAACTGTTGCGGAGCATGCATGCCCGACCAGCCGCAGGATAGTGGAAAGAAGCCAGTTGTTCCGCCCCCGTCGGAGCAAACGCCGGTTGTGGGGCCCAACAAACCGAATCTGCCCGTCCTGCCGCCATCCGAATTCAGGCTGCAGCCGCTCAGCGACGGAGCCATACTCCAGCCCCCCAGCGGCGGCCTGGCGCCGCAGCGCACAAATGAAGTGAGCCGCTTCGCGCCACCTCAAACGGGGCGGTACTACGCTGAGGAGAATCCGCCCCCGCCGCCACCCCAGCCCTTTTTCCCTGAACTGGCGCCAAAGCCGGTGACGCCCGCGCAGGCGCAGCAGATTTTTGAGCGGCTGGCCGCGATGCCGGACATTGCTTTCGGTTTCGCCAAGGACGGCTGCTATGCGCGCGCGCACCTTATGGCCACGCGGCTCATCGAAATGGGGCAGACGCCCTCGAAGGCCTGGGGGTTTGAAGGCGATCACGGGACGCTGCTGATCCAGGCGCGGAACGGGGCGAAGACCAGATGGTGGTATCACGTAGCGCCCACGCTGCCCGTCGAGATGCCGGACGGCACGGTGCAGCAGATGGTGATGGACCCCTCCATGTTCGACGGTCCCGCGACATTGCAGCGGTGGGGCGACATGATGAAGGCGCCGCCGGAGCGCGTTTCCGTGCGCGGCCTGAACGAGCAGCTGCCGGTGCATGACGGGGACTACGCGCCCGGCACCCGGACGACGCCCGCGACCACGGCGAATGCAGAGCAGACGATGCAGGAATACCTGCAGCAGCAGAAACCCGGCCCCCACAGTGTCTACGCCTGCGACCTGAACGGCTGCGTCAATATGTCGCTGTTGTCGCCCGAGGAGAGGGCAATCGTCAGCCATCAGCCCGCCCGGCAGTTCGAGATCCAGACCGGCCTGAAGGGCATCGCGGGCGAATATACGCTGCCGGATGGCATGAACGCCGCGCAATTCGAGGACCATTTCCACTGGCAGTTCCTGAACGACCGAACGGTGCCGCCGCCGGCGCTGGTGGAGAAGGGGTTCATCCCGCCGCAGCCCCTGTCGCCGAAGCTGACGCTTGACGTGCTCAACACCGCCCCTTCCGAAGTCGGCCAGTTCTACCGGCAGACCTGGGACCATCTTGTGGAGCTCAATCCGGCGCTGAAGGACGTGAAACTCGACCGCGCGAACCTCGTCGAGGTGAACCACGCCATCTTCGGCGTGTCGTCGGGCTTCAATGCGCCCGACATCAATTTTTATCTCGAGCGCAACCGCGGCGACGTGTCGCCCAAGGGGTATTTCGAGGACCCGCGCTTTAAATGGATCGCCGCGGAATCCGGCGCGCACCCGGAATGGATCGCGGCGCCCGAGACGCTGAACAGCATCACCGAACAGCTGGCCGCGAAAAAGGGCATCCCGGCGCTGAATATCGACGCCGCGCGGGCCAGCGGCATCGGCAACGCGGGGGCCGCCTCCATCGGCCTCGTGATGGGCGGCATTGGCCTGAAGAGCGCCATCGAGCGCGGCGACACGGTGGGCGGCGCCATCGCGGGAACGAACATCGTAACGTCGGCCATGCAGGCGACCGAAGGCATCGCCGCCGCCGCCGGAAAGACCATCCCGGCCCTGACCAGCGCCGGTAAGTTCCTGCCGGTCGTCAACATCGCGGTCACGGCGGTCGACGTTGCTTACCAGATCAGCAAGGAAGACACGACGCAGCACAAGGTCGAGCGGGGGGCCGTCGCGGCTACGACGGCCACGACGGGCATTCTGCTGGGCACCGCCGCCGCCTCGACCGGCGAGGCCGCCGCCATCACCACGGTGGTCACGGGAGCGCTCGGCACCGGCGTCGCCGGCACTGGGGCTGCCGCTATCACGGTCGCGGCCGCCCCTGTCGTTTTGACTGTGGCCGCGGTGACAGCCGTCGCCATCACCGGAGATGCCGCGCTGAAGGCCAAGCGCGCCTGGGATGATGTCGACGACCAGATTGCGCAGAACGGCGCGGCCCAGAAGCGCGAGGGATACAAGGCGGACGACGGCAAGCCTTCGGTGCTGGGGTACCAGCATATCGCGACAGCGCTGCGGAACCATTCCGAAAACATGAAGAACGAGAATATGAACGGCACGGGCGCCCTGGAGCGCGATGCGCGCGGACGGTTCAAGATCGGCGATTTCAAGAAAATCGACCTGCGCGACCCGAAGAACATTGCGGAGCTGGAGCGCGTGCTGCAGGCCGGCATCAAAAAGCAGGATGAAATCCTGACAACGAATTCCAGTTTCCTCGACAACGTGCTGCCCAAGTGGATGGCGCATGGCGGCGACACGCTCGACAAAATCGCCATGGCGCAGATGGAACGCGCGGACCTCGCCGGCGCGATGCAGGAACTGCAGATGTACAAGAAGGAACTGAAGGACTGGGATGCGGCGCATCCCGACAGTCCCGCCACCACCGGCGTCAAGCCCGTGACGCCGCCGTCGGCGCAGGGGCCGAAGCCCCGGCCGTGAAATAAAATTTCTCCAAAGAAATCTTGACATAAACAGCTCTTTTCCGTAATCTTTAACAGTTTCCACGGAAAAAAGGCCTGTCATGCCCCACCGAAAGCCCCTGTCGCTGTCCCGCGCTTTTAATGACGCCGCCACCCATCCGGCGCTGAAGTTCCAGCGGGACAACCACCTGCGCGGCATCGCGGGGCGCTATTTCATCCCCGACGGCAAGACGGCGGCGCAGTACGAAAAGGCGATGTCGCGCAAAATGCACGCCCATGTCGAAACTGAAATGGCGAAGCGCGGCGCGACGGAATACGAATACTGGAAGACCGCCGAAGACATGGGCTTGCCCGCCTTCCTCGAAAAAAGCTGGGACAGGCTGGTGGAACTGAACCCCGTGCTGAAAAAAGTGAAGCTGGACCGCTCTTGCGTCGAAGACGTTTACAACGCGCATATCGGCGTCACCAGCGGCTTCAATGTCGACGATATCAACTTCTTCCTGCGGCAGAAGCATGTGGGAGAAGGGCTGCCTGCGCTGCAGTCGCACAAAATGCCCGTCCACGGCGCGCGCCTCGACCGCATCAACGCCGCGGCGGAATCCCAGATGTACTGGGTCGCCTCGCCGGCCACGGCGAAGAAAATCGAAAAGAGATTCAAGCGCAGCGGGCGGCTTTAACGATCCCGTCACCCCCGCGCAAGGCGGGCATGACGAAGAGTAAACTTGGTCCTTTTCTCATCGTATCGAACAAAATCAACGCATAGCCAAAATATTATGGAACTTCTTTGACAGGAATCCCCTCCTGTCGTATGGTATTATTATACCACATATGAACACCAGCAGCATAAGGGGATGCGACGATGTTCAGGAAGCTTCGGGATTTTTACAACACCTTCAGTCAGACGCTCGAGGAGGGCCGCTACGGCAAAGACGGTTCGGTGTTCTCTGACCTCTGGGGCCAGGTCAAGGGCAAGGTGCCGACGGCGCCGAAACTCGATATCGCGAGCAAGGCGCCGCTGCTGGGCATGCTGGCCAAAAGCAGGCTGCTCTGGACATCCATCGTCGCTGCGATATCCATCCAGAGCGTGATTGGCGGGCTGGTCGCGGTGGGCGGCGCGGCCGTGTCGTTTCTCGCGTTTGAATACTACCGCTGCCGCAAGGCGCGCGAGCAGATCATCACCGAAGTGAATTTCGCGGGGCAAACCGTGCGCGGCAAGCGCAAAGACCTGCACCGGCTGCACAACGCGCAGGAAAAAATCATCCAGCTCTCGGGCGTTTTCAACGGAACGGCCGCGAACCCGTCGCAGGCGGAACTGGAGGCGGTGATCGATCCCGTGCGCGAGCAACAGAACCGCGTACTTGTCCTGCAGGCGGGCGGCTTCGGCGCGGGAGAACATCACTACGAATTCTCCGTGCCGCAAATCAGGAAAGCTGTGCCGAAACCCGCCGACGCTCCCCTCAAGGAAGCCTGGGAGAACAAGCGGGACGGCGATCCGCTCGGAGATCTCGTCGAACTGGAACGCGCCCTGCGCGAGGGCACGGTCGGGAAACGGCCCAAACGCAAAGCAGAGCCCTCGCCGGCGCCGTCACGGGGGGGGATGTCGTTTCAGGGAAGATAGGCCGCTTAACAATGGCGTCACCCCCGCCTTGCGCGGGGGTCCGGCGCGCGGCGTCTGCCGCGCATATGAGTCATATGACGCGTTGACACGCTTCCGGATGCCCGCGCAAGGCGGGCATGACAAGGAATGAAACTTAAACCTTCTTCTTCACCGCCTCCACAATCGCTTCGGCGGTGATGCCGAAGTGTTTGTAGAGTTCCTGATAGGGCGCGCTTTCGCCGAAGGATTTCATGCCGACGAAGATGCCGTCGCGGCCGATGATATGGTCCCAGCCCTGGCGCACGGCGGCCTCGACGGCCACGGTGACCTTGGAAGAACCGATCAGCGACTGCTGGTATTGCGCATCCTGTTTCGCAAAGAGTTCCAGCGAGGGCGCGGAAATGACGCGGGCCGGGATTTTCGCGGCTTCCAGCGTCTCGCGCGCCTTCAGCGCGATCTCGATTTCGGAACCGGTCGACCAGATTGTCGCGACGGGTTTGCCGCCCGAAGCTTCCGCCAGAACATAGGCGCCTTTTTTCGAGATGTTGTCGGAGCTGTTCTCTTTCCGCACCAGCGGCAGGTTCTGGCGCGTCAGCACAAGGATGCTGGGGCCGGTCGTGTGTTCCAGCGCGATCTGCCAGCATTCCGCCGTTTCAATCACGTCACAGGGGCGCAGCACCAGCACGTTGGGAATGGCACGCAGCGCGGCGAGGTGCTCGACCGGCTGATGGGTCGGGCCGTCTTCACCCAGACCGATGGAGTCATGCGTCATCACATAGACGACGCGCTGCTTCATGATGGCCGAGAGGCGGATGGAGGGGCGGCAGTAATCGGTAAAGCTCAGGAAGGTTCCGCCGTAGGGGATAAGGCCCTTATGCAGCGCCATGCCGTTCATGGCCGCGGCCATCGCATGTTCGCGCACGCCCCAGTAAATGTAGCGGCCCGAATAATCGGTCTTCGAGACCTTGCCCATGTCCTTGACGAGCGTGAGGTTGGAGCCGGTGAGGTCGGCCGAGCCGCCGATCATTTCGGGCAGCGCGGGGACGAGGACTTCCAGCACCTTGCCCGATGCCGCGCGGGTCGCGATTTTCGGCGCTTCCGCGGTCGCCTTTTTCTTGAAGGCGTCGATGATGGGCGCAATCGTCTTGGTCACATCGCCCGACAGCATGCGGTCGTAAAGCGCGCGTTTCTCGCCCGCCATCTGGTCGAGGCGGGACTGCCAGTTCTTGCGGTCATTCTGGCTTTGCTGGCCGACGGCGCGCCAGGCGGAGAGCACGGCGTCGGGAATGACGAAGGGCGCATGGCCCCAGCCGAGGTTCTTGCGCGCGCCCGCAATTTCTTCATCGCCCAGCGGCGAGCCGTGGGACGAGGCCGAGCCCTGCTTGGTCGGCGCGCCGAAGCCGATTTTGGTCTTGCAGGCGATCAGCGTCGGCTTGTTCACATTGATCTGCGCGGCGGCGATGGCTTTCGAAATCTGCTCGGGGTTGTGGCCGTCGACCTTGAAGGTTTCCCAGCCATAGGCCTCGAAACGCTTGCAGCTGTCGTCGGTGAAGGAAAGCGACGTCGGGCCGTCGATGGAAATGTCGTTGTCGTCATACAGCACGATGAGCTTGCCGAGGCCGAGGTGACCGGCGAGCGAGCAGGCCTCATGGCTGATGCCTTCCATCAAATCGCCGTCGGAGGCGATAACGTATGTATAGTGATTCACAATATCGTTGCCGAAACGCGCATTCAGCAGGCGCTCCGCCAATGCGAAGCCCACGGCATTCGAAATGCCCTGGCCGAGCGGGCCGGTCGTGGTTTCGATGCCCGCATCGGGCATGACTTCGGGGTGACCGGCGGTGAGGCTGTGGAGCTGGCGGAAGTTTTTCAGCTGGTCGAGCGTGATTTTCTCATAGCCCGTCAGGTGCAGGATCGAATAGAGCAGCATCGAGCCGTGCCCTGCGGAAAGGATGAAACGGTCCCGGTCGGGCCAGGTGGGCTGCGCGGGGTCGAATTTCATGAACTGGGTGAACAGCACGGTTGCGACATCGGCCATGCCCATCGGCATGCCGGGGTGGCCCGAATTCGCCTTCTGCACCGCATCCATCGACAGGGCGCGCAGGACATTGGCCATATCGTTATGCGTGACGGCTTCGGGAGCCTGATTTTTAGCCGGCTGTGCGGATGACATCGGGGTGTTTCCTTTTGTTGAAAAACTCATGCCCTTCTGTGGCACCAAACCGCACGAAAAGCAAGCAAATGCGCGGTTTTCGAGGGGGCGGGGCGGATAATACGCTGATAGACGGGGACTTTTATTATTAGACATAACCCGAATCGGGCGGACTTTGCCCTTGTCCGCTCTTCCGAGTATTTGAAATTGATATGCAGGCAAGATTGGGGTGGAATGGGTTCGCGGGCATGCCCCCTTTGGGGGACTGTCTGGCAATTCTTTAGAAACACATTATCACACATGGCGTTATAGCATGCGATTTCTCTCCGGAAGATTTCGGCTCTCGAAATGGACGATCCTGCTGGCCGTTCTCGGCGGGATTTTCGTGATTTTCGTGATGATAAAGACAGGTAGCCAGCCGAAAGTGGCAGCCTGGGTAAAAGCCCACGCGCCGGCATGGCTTATTCCTGATTCGCCGCCTGAGGAGCAGGTAAAGTGTAACAGCATTCTGGAGGATGAGAAAGTGATCGGGTCAGCGGAGGTTGTCCGGGAACAGGCCGAAGAAGGAAATGTCGCAGCGCAGGTCAAGCTGGGATCAGACTATTTCTGGAGCCACAGCACTGGCCCGCAGGGCGGCCCCGACCAGAATTATACTGAAGCGAAAAAATGGCTTGGCAGGGCTGCGGAGCAGGGAAGCGCCAAAGCACAACTTCTTCTTGCCAAGTTATACGCCACAGGCGGCCGCAGAATCCCGCCGGATTGGCCTGAGGCCTATTTCTGGATCGTCTTGTCCGTGAAGCTTGATAAAAAGAGCCTGCCCCGCTGCGAGTCTCTCTCCCTTCTGCAGGAAATCGAGGGTCATCTCGATATCAGGCAAAAGGCGGACCTGGAGGAGCGTATCGCGGCATGGAAGCCCGTGGTTGTGCCGCCGAAACCGAAGACGAAACCGGGGGTGAAGCCCGCGGAAGCCGCGGCGCTGCCGGCCGGGCAGCCCCTTCCCGCCGCCGGGGATGTATGCGGCGCCTTCGCGCCAGGCTCCCATAGCTACAGTTTTTGCAAGGACCGGCAGCAAAAAATCCAGCGTATGCTGGACGCCAAGACGAAGCGTGACAAGGCCTTTGAACCGCCCAAGCCCGATGAGGCCGGAGAGGAAGAGGCGCCCGGCGCCGCGCAGGAATAGCGCGCCAAGCCGGAAACGAAATCTTCCTTGAAAAGAACCATGACCGTCGGACTGCCGCTCAGGCTGAAGATCGGGACCAAGGGGCCGGGGTTGCACTGGGGGAGAGAGGGGGCCGCAAAACCTACCCGATGTTCGGCTTCTTCCCCGGCGGCTTTATCTTCGGCGGCTGTTTTTCCCAGGCGTCGATGTCGGCCATGGATTTTTTGAAATCAGCATCGGTCGAGGTGTCGATGGCATGCGACATATACATGGCCTCCATAAACGCCCGCACGGCGTCGGGGCCGGGGTATTCGCCCGTCTTCGGGTGTGGATAGGCCATCAGCTTGAGATTGGCGAACTTCGGCGCGCCGGGCTGCAGCGGCGGCTGCACGTAGGAAACCGGAATATCCCGCGCCCCCAGCTTGTGCGATACATCCACACGCAGCGCCGGGTCGAAGCTGTCCTGATTGGCGGGGACCTTGGCCGGGTCGTTGACCTCGATGAAAACGCCCTTCAAAACGCCGCCTTTTTCCTCCGCGCGTTCCAGCATCAATTGCTTGACTTGGGCTATCATCAGCCGCGCGATGCCCTGCCCCTGCGCTTTCGGGTGGACGGCGTAATAAGACAGCAGCCCCACGTCAGAGATGGAAAAATAAACGCCCACGCAGATGCCCTTGACGAGCGCCTTGTCGGGGTCGCTTAAATTTTCGCCGATGATGACGATATCATCCTTGCCGCGCTTCAGCCGCGCGCACCATTGCTCCAGGCTTTCGCGCTCCGACGCGATGGGAAAGGCGGGCAGGTATACTTCGTTGTACGCGCGTTTCAGCAGCGCCGCGGATTTCGGGTCATCGATATCGTCGATGACGGCGATCTCATGCTTTCTGGACTTCGGATTGAATTTATCCTTCATCCATGCCCTCCCTGCAAAGACATGGGCGCGTGGGTAACGCGCGCGCGGGTTCTGATAATGAAATATGTTATTTTTATATCGCGTATGTTATGCAGGGTCAACATACCCCTAGGGAACATTATGGAGAGTCAAATGCCCGCCAATGATGAAGCCGTCATGCTGTCGATTTTCCCCGGTCTGCGGGGGAAAAATAATAAAACAACCGCCCGTTACATCGACATGAATGCCTGCGCAGCGCGCGGCAAAAAACGCCCCGACGGCAGCCGTTACCGGAATGCCGACCTCACCGACCGCGCGCTGCAACGCCTGCACCGGCGCTGGGGCGTCGCGACATCCTTCGGCGGATACCTGGAAGACCGGCGCGAGCTGTGGCGCGGCACATACCTGAAACCCGACAGCGCCGTGCACCTCGCCATCGACATCAACGTGCGCGCCGGCACGGAGCTGACGGTGAAATACCCCTCGCGCGTGGAAAAAATCATGCACGACCCCGGACAGGACGGCGGCTGGGGCGGCGTGGTCTTTTTCCGGCTCGACAAACCCATCGGCAAAATCACCCACTTCCTCTACGCCCACCTTGCGAAGGGATCGGCGCGGGTAAAGGAAGGCGCCGCAATTCTCCCCGGCGACATCGCGGCCACCATCGGCCGTTGCCACGAAAACGGCGGCTGGTACGAACACCTGCATGTGCAGGCCCTGACGCAGGAAGCCTGGGACAAGTTTCAGGGCGACCTGTCAAAATTCGACGGCTACGCCGCGAAGCCCAAGGGGGCGGAGCACCCGTATTTTCCGGACCCGATGGTGTTGTTGTGAGGGCTAACCTCTTGCGAAAAGAAAATCTTTTGTAAAATAGTAGAAAAACTTTGCACTCGTGTATGCTGCGTAAGGTTGGTATTTATCCCCTTTCTTTGCATTCGCAAAATCGCAGACCGACTTGGCAATAATAACCTGCGGTTGGGGAGCGCGGGAGTTTACGCCCGCGCACATCACACCGTAAGCCTCCATCTCAAGACCTGTAAGCTTTCGGTTCTGTTTCCTTACAGTTTCAAGGTATCTTTCGCTAGAGACCACAGCGGCACCTGAGGCCATCGGTCCGATCCTCAGAGACACAGGCGCTTCAACTGGTGCTGGTCCAAACTCGTCCTTTATCTTGGCAAAGAAACTCAAATCAGTTGCGAGAAAGTTGGCTCTCGCCTTTAACCCCGGATCGACGGGGTATTGTGAGGGCTGCTGCTCGAAGATGATTTCGCCTGCGGCACCTTCCTTATACTTACCGCTGCCGTAATCCCAGCAGTGGTCAGCAAAGACAATATCGCCGAGATTTGAATCTCCTTCAATGCCGGCGCAAATTCCCAACATCCACAAATAGCGAGGCTTGAAGTGGCTGATCATTTTTGAGGCCAGAACCGTAGCGTGAGGCATTCCCATTGCGCAGGCTGAAGCAGCAATAACACTGATATTTCGATGGTCTGACGGGATATAACCTTCATGGTAAATTGTACTATCGTTCGCGTCTTGATGCGGGGGCTTCCACTCTAGTGGCAGCTTCCTCACCGCCGCGAGTTCTGGCGTCTCAAGCGCGGTGACAATGGCAACGTCATATTGATAATTGGAGTTCTTATTGAGGCGCTGTTGCTTCGCCGCACTAATATGAGAGAGCTTCTCAGTTAGTTTGATTTCCCAATCATCAGAAGACGGGTCAAAATATAGAACGTGCCATTGCCCATCAAAAGAAGGTAATACCTCATCCTTAATATCTTGATATGCAGTGATACCCACAATGTGATCAGGAACATTAAATTGAGTTCCTTTTCTCTTGATATTTCTGAGTAGTGTCAAGCCTCCGTGGCGTCGCGTGTCCTCACCTTGCCGAAGAGGGACATTGATATCTAGAATTAACAGGTCAAACAGGTTTTCTATCAACGCGCATTCGGCGTCGTAAACTGTTCTAACCATTTTTACAAATTGCGTAGGAATGTGCTGGCTAACAAGGAGCTCAGATATTTTTTTTAGCTTGTAATCGTTGTCCTCTAGTATCAATACGGTTATCATTAATCACCTGCTTATACATTTCGACCTATCAACAGCTTGAGTTCATCTTGCCATCGGTCTTGAGAGGCATGATAGAAGACAGACCCTTTGTAAAGACCTTGAAATTCTTGCGTCAATTCTTTGTTCAGCTCGAAGAGTGTTTTTGTGTTCTTTTCGTCGCCAAAGATATCAAATTGCGTGACGATGATAACGGATGCGTTTATATTCCGGCGTTTCATTTGTTGAAGAATTTTCCTGCCTGCATAGGGCTGCGGCCTTCCGCCATCTTCTTCGGGGGAAACATCAAAAATAGGCATGGTCATGTCTAAGATGATCATATCAAATTTCGAATTCAGGACGGAGCCTAAGCCGCTTTGATAGGACGCATTCTCCTCAATCTCTGCTGACGGATACGCCTGCTTTAAAAATCCACTTATCCGATTACGTTTAATGTCATCGTCTTCAACAATGAGGATTTTCATACGTCGCCCCCTCTCCATCGAATTCAATACGCAACAAAAACTTCCCTTTGGTTACTTCCGGTGAAATCACGGGATTGCATTTAAGATTCATGGTAAAGATTTTGAAAAGCTTTGGAAAACCTGACCCGCCCTCTTTCTGAACCTCCTCTGAAATTCCCTGTTTCTGTAGTTTGGCAAGGGCGGTGGCAACTTTCTTCTCAATCTCCCCATGATCGCGATCTTCTTCGAGCTCATTCGAGAAAATCATACAGATTTTTCTTCCCTCTTTTGAGATTTTTATATTTACAACGGGCGCTCGATCATCAAAGCCGGAATGCGCTTTGATGTTCTGAAAGAGGATAAAGAAAATGTCAGAAAAAAGAGAAAAAAATCGTCCTTTGATTATAATTTCATTAGCGGGAACTACCTCAATTGACGGGACTAATGGATGATGCGGGAAATAAGAATTTATACTCGCTAGGCCAACAACGAGAGCAGTTTCAATCTTTGCATCAGGTGTTTCCTGGAGCTTTGCCACATGAAACCACTCAATGACTCTTTCCATTGAATTTTGCATGCTCGTAATTGCATTGGTGATAACATGCTGTAAGCCATGATCGGTCTCGTTGACGAATGTTGCTGCAAAATCACCTCTCAATTTATTCAGCAGTGCAATGATTTGAGGTTCCAATTCGTACTTGAGTCTCTGTCGGATTTGAGAAAGGTTTTCTTCGGTAATACTCCATAACTCATCAAAAACAATATCCAAAAATTCTTCGTACGTAGTTGTCTCTGTCACTTTACGGACGACATTCGAGTAATAAGTGCCGACGGCGGCATAATCATAGTTAAATAACCCATCTGGTTTTTCGGGAGATTTTATCTGTAGCCAATTCGTATTTACATTCAATATCAATTCATCAAAGTTTTTTGAGAAGGTCTTTAACAAAGACTGGAGCGCGGGTTCTTTAGAAGAGTTTAAAAATTTTGTATGCCAATAAGCATTGTCTTTGTAAACCTTTGCTTTTGAATCCTTTGCCTTAGTATCCTTATCTTTGGAATTCTCAACGGTAACGAGATTATGGGCATCCAGTGTGCTTCTTAATTGGCCCCAAAGTGTTCCATGTCTAATCCGAGTACTCAAATAGAAGACCAAGCCGAATTCACTTGAGGAGATGAAGAGTTTTTTGATGTCTTCAATCATCATGTGCATTATATAAATGCTTTCGCGTCGACTTGCTCGCAGAATATTCGTCGCAACATTTTGATCCCAATTCTTTAGTATCTGATCAAGGAAATCGAGGGGCATCTCCAGTTTTGGGTTTGTTTTGAGATGAATGTATCTCTTGTAGGTTTCTTCCAGGGATCTACCTAACTTCAGACGAATGCCACTCACGTCGACGTATATTTTGCTTTGCTCAACGTGCCGTGTAAGTTCCTTAATGGTTATACGCTCTGTGATATCCTTTAATTCAGTGATGTAAATAGAGGCGTTTGGGCTATCAATTTCCCCCAGCAACTGACAAACTTTAATGCGTTCTTCGAAAACGGCTTTGGCATCTTTGAACCCGGGTGCCATATCCATGACTTGCGGAACGCAAACCTTGTGCAAAAAGAAGACAAGTGCGTCGCGGTCAAAACGATCAACGAAATCCGACAATTGGTGCGGCCTTCGGACAGGAACGGACTCGAGAAAATCTTCATATGCATAGGTTCGCGCATCTTCGCTTACATTTTCAAAGTGCCTATAAAGAATTTCATTCAAAATAGGCCAAGACACACTACCGCGAAAGTTTTGGAAATCGGGCTTTTCAATGAGCTCCGCTAATTCCGATATAGGCAAAGACATGTACACTGAAGCATTCTGAAGGTAGGCACCCACAACCAAGTTCAGGCACTTGTCAATGCTATTTCCCACCTTGATGTAGCAGTGAGATAAATATCTCAGAGCGTCGTAATATACTGGCCGCTCGTGGCTGACGGTAAGCATCCCCTCAAGAATGGGAATTGCCCGATCGAATTGGCCGCATTCAATTAGCTTAATACAAAGATATTTATTTTTTCTATCTTCGGGCAGATCCATAAAGGCGAGTTGCTGCTCAAACTCTGGCAGGACGACGGATTGAATTCTTTGAAGGCGTAATGTCGGCGAGATATCGATTTTACCTGGAAAAAGAGCCTGTAGCAGGCCTTCTTGGCCCAATTGGAAGAAGATTTGGCTCTGCCAAGGGTTTAGAAGGTACCCGGACAATCCAGACTGGATAGTGAAGGGGTGTGTGTCTTCCCGCCAAATTTTTCGTCCGTCTCGTTGAAGAAAAGAAAGGATATGTGTGACCCATGAATGTGAGGCAAAGGACATAACATTTTTATTCAGCTCCTCAACGGCTGATTCAGACGTGTCGGCTTTGATAAATATTTCCCTCATCAGTCGCTGAAGCCTGTCGCCGAATGTTATGCCAACAACATCGTTCTTCGCATAGACATCAGCCTTAATTTTGGCTTCGAATAGCTCAACGAGATCAGGACGTGTGGCGATAATTGCGGCAAATTTCTTGGTCGATTCATCATAGGCGCCGATGGAATAATCATCGAGAGCTTGCAAGACCTGCCCTGCAATTTCTGCTGTTCTATGTGGGACGGTATCATTCTCTCCAAAAAGATAAGTCAGATTTTGTATAAGAGCGTCATCGCCGCAGTGAGCTAACTCTTTAACAATCAGTCTTGTGTCGCGTCGAAGGTGTTTAAAGTCGGTATCGGCTAGAACGTGTTTTAGAACTGTATTGAGCGTCAAATACTTGTCAATTATTGCTGAGTTACATTCTTTTGAGATAATGTAGCTTAGATGATCCTCGTTGCTTATTCCCTGAAATGGAAGAATATGAAAGCCTAGGTACTCTCGGTCTCTTTCGGGAACTGAAATGCGGGAGAGAACGTCATTAATATCATGTACTAGTCTTCTAAAGGAAATACTTGGTTCCAGCCGCCGGCTGAAAAAGTAGGTCAGAAGCCTGACGTCATAGTTTATCTGCTGATCATTATAAATTTCACTGGCGTACACCTGTTGGGCTTCGATACCCTTTGTCTTCTCGACAATGGAGATTCTATTTTCAATGTACCAAATTGATTTGCCAAATAATTTGTCGACTTCATCGAGAAGATTCTCGGCGGCAATGAAATCCGAATTTAATACTAGTTTTTCAAACTCATTCTTCATTCCCAAAAATTTAGAGAGTCTTGCTCGCTCATTGCAAAGTGAGCTTGCAAGCCATAGGGCATCACGTCTAAATTCTTTACTTACAAAATTCCTACTTTTCTTTAGTTGCCTATATTCTGCGGGGTAGGCATTCGCATTTATGATCTCCTCAATATTCTTCTTACCAAGAAGAGTATGAAGAACTTGGGGCATTTGCTGAAGCGCCACTGTATTTCTGACTGTTAAAAGACCCAATTCGGGACTCTTAGCGGCTTTGATTTGTCGCTCGGCCTTTACCAATCCTTCCTCAAATGGAGAAAGCTTTTTGCGTGGTCGCGTCATTCCCAAACACACTTGTAGGTCTTGATGATGCTATTGTTATAAGGCACGGGACGCGGCAAAGGTAGATTTAACGAGAGTTTTCTACCGCCAGCGGATGCGATTGGAATAGAAATGAGGAAGCGGGTAGCAAGGAAGAGGCAAATTCCCAGTTTGAAACGGATTATGGCAAATTTAAGCGGCATGTCTGCAGATACTTCGCTCCAGGGGTGTTTTCGGGCCGCTTCTGCATCGCTTGTTACGTGCTGAGTATGTGCTCCCGGGGCGCTCCTGACATGCTTTAAACCCGCTGTTTACAGGGGTTTCCTGTGCGTTTTAGGGCGTTTTAGGCCCTTTTTGCGTCGCGCTGTTGCGCAGGCGGGCATAGGGGAGTACATTGCCCCGCATGTCCCATAACCCCTTCCATAGCGCCTCCACGCCCGATTTCAGGCATATGTCTGCCGCCGATCTGCGCGCGGGCGTGATGGTGTTGAGCGAGCTTGCGCGCGATCTCAGGCGCTTCCGGGACACGGGCGATACGCGTCACCTGCGCCTCTGGGCCGAGGGAACGCCGGGGGCGGAGGCCGCGTCGCGGTTCTTTCCGGGCGCGGCGCTCGTCATGCGCATCGCCGATATGCCCAGCCCCGTCCCGCGCGAGGCGGCGATGCTGCTCGGCCGCAACCTTGTTTCAGACGCGGAGAAGCTGCAGCGCAGCTATAAGGACATCTGGCGCGCACGTCCCGGCCGCAGCTTCCACGACATCGCGGCGCGCGTGAAGCGCGAAGAACAGCGGCGCAAATCGCGCGGCTGGTTCCGCGGGCCGAAATCGGGAATTTAGAGCAAACGTCGTTCCAATAGAAACGCCACCCCGATGAAAATCGGGGTCCAGTATGTGAATTTTCTACCTCAATATTCAGCGGTAGAAGTTATATAAACTGGACCCCGATTTTCATCGGGGTGGCGTTTGGATTTATGACGGGCACTTCGAGTTGAAGCACGTCTTCAGCCAGCGCAAAAATTCATCCGTGTTGTGGAAGTCGTGCGATTTCCAGACGAAGAGCATGTAGACCGCAAACGGCGTCAGCAGGCAGAGCGTCGTGAAAATAATCGAAAACGCGCCCATGCGTTTTTTCTGCTGCGCGGCGGCGGAGCCCAGTTCCTCGCGGAGTTGTTTGCGCAATGCTTCGGTTTGCGGGTCTTCGTCTTCCATGGTTTTAATTATGTGTTGGTTTGGCCCCCTTTGTAAACCGCAATCACTTATGGCAAAAGCGGCTAAGGCTTGGCGTCTTCCGCGCGGCGGGATAAACTTCAGGCACAGCTTTTAACATCATTGGAAATGCAGTTGAGCGACGAGCCGAACCCCGATTTTCGCAAGATGACCATCGCGGATCTGCGCGAGGGCATTTCCGAGCTGAATAAAATCATCAAGAAGCTGAAGGAATTCCAGAAAACGCAGAGCAAGCGGCTGTGGGTGTCCTGGGGCGCGGGCACCGCGGCGACCGCCGCGATCAGCGTGATTTTTCCGCCCGCGGCGCTCCTCGTCGCCGCAACCTCGACGATGCTCACCATCGAGCCCGCCGCCGGCGCCGCGATGAGCAACAATTTTCTCGCGAAGGCCGAAGAGCTGCGGCACAAATTCAAGACGGTTTACCGCGCGCGACCCGGCCGCGCCTTTCACGATGTTGCGGCTCGGCGCGAGAAAGAAAAAACGCGCAGGAAGGCCGGGCGCAAGTTCAAGTTTCCCGGCTTCGGCAGGTAAGCGATGCGCAAGGACAAAGAGATTCGCATTCCCGATCTCAATCCCGATTTCCGGCAGATGTCGGAAAAGGACCTGCGCCACGGCATCTCCGAGATCAACCGCACCATCAAGGCGCTGCGGCAGGATGAGTACCGCCGCGACGGCGAGATCGACGATCTTGTGACCTTACGCGCGAAATTCAAGACCGTCTGGCGCGCGCGCCCCGGCCGCCCGGTTCACGACCTCGCCGCGCGTTTCAAACGGCAGCAGAAGCGGCAGGGAAACGACGGGTTTTATTTTCCGTTCATGCCTTGAAGAATTTTAAATTCTAACAGCATCGTCATGCCCGCCTTGCGCGGGCATCCGGAAGCGCGTCTGCGCGTCATGTAACTGCGTATGTGGATTCATAAGACGGCGCAGACGCGCCTCCAGCCCCCCGCATAAAGCGGGGGTGACGAAAGTGTTTATGGTGCGGGAGTTTTCTGCGCTGGTGGTTTTTTATCCACAGCAGCAGGCTTCTCATCATTCGCCGGCTTCGCAGCCGCGGCGTTCAGCGCTTTCGATGCATCCGGCGCGAATTGCAGCACCATCACGGGTTCGTCGGGGTGCGGCGGCGGGGGCGCCGTGACTTTAGTCTCTTCTGCGTCGGGATTTCGCTTTTTTTTAAAGACGTTCAACAGCGGCTTTATCGCCTTCCTGACGACTTTCGCGACGGGGGCGATGACATCCGCCATCTTGTCGACGACGAAGGCCATCGGCTTTTCCAGCACTTTCACGGCCGGGATGCAGGCGAGGCCCGTGGCGATGCCGGCCACGATGGAGCAGGCGGTCGTGGCCGCGCCCTGCAAAAATCCTGACGCGATCGCGCCCTCGATGAAATGCGTCAGCGCATGGCCGACCGCGGGAATGCCGTGCAGCACCAGCTGGCCGCCCACCATGAACATCGCGGCGGTGCCGACGACGGAAATGCCCTTCATCAGCGGGGGTACGGCATTGACGAGCGCATTGCCGCATTTGCGCACGAACTTCGCATGCGGGCTCTCGCCTTTTTTCTTCGCCATGTGCAGGCCGATGTCGTCGAGCTTGACGATGCCGCCGACGAGGCCGTAAATTCCGACCGTCATCGCAAGTCCGATGGCGCCCAGCACGGCCACCTGCGTGATAAAGGGCGCGGCCGCGACGGCGCCCAGCGTGACCACGGTGATTTCGGCGGACAAGATCAGGTCGGTCTTGATCGCGCTCGCGATCTTCTTTTTCTCGAGCTCTTTCATGTCGGCGGGCGCGGTAGCCGCGTCCTTGCCGTGATCGTCCTTGTGCACCAGTTTTTCGATGCCCTCATAGCACAGGTAAGCGCCGCCCAGCGTCAGCAGCGGCAGAATCGCCCAGGGCGCGAAAAAGTTCAGCGCGAGCGCGGAGGGGATCAGGATGCACTTGTTTCTCAGCGAGCCCTTGGCGACCTTGTAGACGATCGGCAGTTCGCGTTTCGGGTCGATGCCGACCAGCGTCTTGGAATTGACCGCGAGATCATCGCCCGAGATGGCCGCCGTTTTCTGGGCGGCGATTTTGGACATGGTGGCGATATCGTCCAGCAGGGCTAAAAGTCCGGTCGCGGGCATGGGTCTCCTTCTGCCAAAGGATTTTTCCTAATGCGTAATAGCATAATGGATTCTGGCGGGGTGTAAAGCGCGAACGGTTCTTAAGACAGCGGGGTATCCAAGGCTCTGGAATCGCAAGGCGTTTCGCCGTTTATCGCGTAAATAAAGGTTAAGGAGCAGGCGGCCTGGGCGCGGGCGGGGCGGCCTTGGGCGTTTCCTTTGCAGAAACTGCGGAGCGGTTGTCGTTCGCGGCGCTGTTGAGGTCCGCGCGGATACCGGGCGTCTTCTGCAGGGCGTCCTTTGCTGGCTCGGACAAAGGTGCCGGGGCGGGCGCCGCGACATCGTCTGTGTCATCTTCGGCTTCCGGCCGGCGGTGGCGCAGTTTGTTCACGAGTTTCGCGCAGAATTCATAGCCCCTGCGCAAGGGCGGCGCCACGACTTTGGCGACCGGTATGGCGGCGATTCCGGCCACGAGGCCCACGGCGGTTTCCGTGAGGATAGCCAGCGCGCCCTGCGCGATCGTATTGGTCGTCAGCGCGCCGAGCGCGCTCGTCATCAGCTGCTCGCCGCCCGGAATGCCGTGCACCAGCATGCCGCCGCCGACGAGGAACATCGCGGCGGTGCCGAGGTGCCCGATGACCTTGATGACTTTGGGCGCCGCATGGCCGATGAGTCTGCCCGCGCCCCGCGCCGCCCGGGCGAATATGTTGCTGCCCTTCGTCTTCAGGAGCGCCGCGCCGATATCATCCATCTTGATAATGCCTGCCGCCACGCCGTAGACCGCGGCCGTCATGCCGATGCCGGTCGCCACCAGCGTCCCCAGCTGCACAAGGAAAGGCATGCCCGCGACCGTCCAGAGCGACACCGTCGTTATTTCCGCCGACAGCACCAGATCGGTCCGGAGCGCCCGCTTGATGTGCCGCTTTTCCCAGGCGGCATGGTCGTTGGCATAGGCTTCGCTCACCTGCGCCGGCGGGGGTTTCAGTTTTTTGTGGATCAGCTTGTCCATGCTGTCGAAGCACAGCAGCGCGCCGCCCGCCGCCAGCACCGGCATGATCGCGGCCGGGAAGGTGAAGCTCAAAGCCAGCGCGCAGGGGATCAGGATAGCCTTGTTGCGCATGGACCCCTTGACGACGGCCCATACCATCGGGATCTTGCGCTCGGGCTGGCCGCCGATCAGCTGGTTGCAACTGACCGCAAGGTCATCGCCCACGACGCCCAGCGTGCGCACGGCAGCCTTTTGCGTCATCACGGCCATCTGTTGCATCAATGCGAGAAAACCGGCGGACATTGTCACCTGACCATTTGTCTTAATGCGACAGCAGACTAAAACATTCAGGGCAGTTTTGGAAGATGGGAGTTAAGTTGGTCTAACCAACTGACTTTTTGGACTAAACGAACCGTCGGTTGACATAATTTTATGCTACTGGTAGAAAAGCCCCAAGGAGATTCCCATGCTGAAAGTACAAATTTCCGCCGATGCCGATGATCTGGGCGAGCTGAAGCCCGTCCGCGCCGACCAGATCACGGGCGTGGATGCCAGCGCCTGCGGCGATGAGCTGGAAGCCGTTCGGCAGTCCCTGCGCTTCATGGACAGGCAGGGGCTCGACCAGTTGCCGGTGAGCTACGGGCACGGGCGCATCCAGCTGCGCAAAAGCGACGATGCGGCCCAGAAGGCGGATGAGTTGTTTTACGCCAGCTGCTGCTTCGATCTCTACGAGGTGAAAAGCTTCCAGGACCCGGAATTCCGCTTCGGGGAGCCCAGGCAGGCGAGGGACATCACCGAAGCCGTGCATAGCGCGCTGCGGGTTTCGCGGCGCTTCGGAACGAAAGTGTCGTTCACCTTCAACGGCGTCGCCGTTCCCGCCGTCGAGCAGAAGAACGACATCACCCAAAATGATATTACTGCCGGCGTGAAAGCCTATACCCGCGCTTCCGACGCGCGGAGACGGCGCTCCTTTTAACAAGAAAGCCCTTAACATGAATATTCTCCGGTTTCTGCCGCATCTGGCCCTTGCCGCTTTGGTCGTCTCCGCGCCCGCTCCCGCCCTGGCCCAGAACGACCCGATGGGCACCGGAAGCTTTTCCGGCGTGGATATCGAAACAGCCGTGAGCGACGTGATGATGGAAACATCACAGGACTCCGAACAGGATATCAAAGACCAAATGGATCAGCTGAAAAAGCAGAATGAAAAGAAAAAAGCCGAGCGCGATGCGCAACAAAAGATGAAGATTCAAAAAAGCAAGTTAAGGGACGCTGCAGCACAGCGGTATGCCAAGCCTGTCAGTGCCGATCCTCCCGGAAAAATTATTCCGCCGCCCAAAACCGTTCCCGCCGGCCTCCAGGCGAAGAAGCGGTCGATCGGGGACCTGAAAGACGAGAAGGACAGCATCGCGGAAATGAACGAGCAGGATCAGCTCAATCTGCAAGGCTATCAGGAGCGCCAGACCAAGACCCAGAAGACGATATCGGACGTGGCGAAAAAATCTTCCGACACGCAGAACGCGATTTCGGGAAACCTGAAATAACCTAAAACCTGTATCCCAGGCTGACGGTGCCGAAGATATTCCCGCCGTTCTGCGTCTCAAACTCATGCGTGCGGTAGGTGAGAGCATAGCTCATGCGCACGTCGCCGTAAGTAAGGGCAAGGCCCGCATTGGCGTCGGCCACGAAGGGCTGCCTGTCGACGCTGTAGCTATCGGCGAAGGTATTGCCGTCCAGGAAGATGTTGCGCGCCACGGCGCGGCCCTCGACACCGCCGAAGAGATACCAGCTGAAGGTTTTGTCCGGCAGCAGGAAGGCGCCGGTGCCGGGCATGGCGGGACGCACCCGGATGGGGTCGTCCTGAAACCGCCCGGATATGGGCGACAGCCTTAAACCCAGGCCCGCGTTCGCATAGGTATAAATGTTGCCGAGCGTGATGCCGAAATGCGGCTCCGCCCCGCCGTAGAGCCCCGCCGCATCGAAGATTTTACGGCCCGGCCAGCGCCGCTGCCAGGCGAGGATAATCCCTGGCTCGTTCTTCAGCTGGTTGTCCCAGCCCATCGGCTTTGGCGAGTCCGAAATGTACTTGTGGATGAAGGTTTGCGTCTGGCGGCCGAGCGCCGCGGGGCCGACGACGCCCAGCGTGACTTCGGCCTCATCGATATGGTTGCCGGTAATGGTGGTCAGGCCGGCGGAGCCGTAAAGAAACCCGGCCCAGGGATGGTCGTCTGGGGCCTGCACCACCTGCGTGATATCCTTGGGCGTATAAAGGTTCTGGCCCAGCGTGTAATGAACACTGGTCGTTTTGTTGATCGTGAAGGTCGGGAAAATACGGCTGATGTTTTTAAAGACCGGATGCGGCTGCGCGCCCAGGTCGAAATACGTCACGCGCACGCCGCTCGTGTAGTTGCGGTCGGTGCCGCCGCCGAACATGTCGTTTTCGACGTTGAAGGTGATGAATCGGCGTTCCTTCGCCTGCGCGACCTGCTCGGCAATGCGGTCCTGCAGCGTCGGTTCTTCGGCGCGCGCGGGAATTGCGAGAACAAGGCCAAGAAAGAGGACGGCGAAGCGCCTCACTCCGCCGCCTGCATGTAGCTTTCGAGCGGCGGGCAGGAGCAGACGAGGTTCCGGTCGCCGGCCGCATGGTCGATGCGGTTGACGGGCGGCCAGTACTTGTCGCCGATAAGGCTCGCGGAGGGGAAAGCCCCGTCATGGCGAGAATAGGGGCGGTCCCATTTTTCGGCCGTGAGGTCCGCCAGCGTATGCGGCGCCAGCTGCAGCGCGTTGTTGCCCTTGGGCCATTCGCCTTTTTCCACTTTCGCGATCTCGTTGCGGATGATGCTGAGCGCTTCGATGAAGCGGTCGAGCTCCGCCTTGCTTTCGCTTTCCGTGGGCTCGATCATGAGCGTTCCCGGAACCGGGAACGACATGGTGGGCGCGTGGAAGCCGAAGTCCATCAGGCGCTTGGCGATATCGTCGACGCTGATGCCGGCGGTATTCTTGAAGTCGCGCGTATCGAGAATGCACTCATGCGCGACATAGCCGTTCTTGCCCTTGTAAAGCGTCGTGTACTGCTTTTCGAGGCGCTTGGCGATGTAGTTCGCGTTCAGGATTGCGACCTGCGTCGCCTTCTTGAGGCCCTCCGAGCCCATCAGCGCGATGTAAACCCAGGAGATGGGGAGGATGGAAGCCGAACCCCAGGGCGCCGCCGAAACGGGGCCGATGGCTTCCTCGCCGCCGACGCCGACCGTCAGCGGGTGGCCGGGCAGGAAAGGCGCCAGATGTTCCGCCACGCCGATGGGGCCCATGCCGGGGCCGCCGCCGCCATGCGGAATGCAGAAGGTCTTGTGCAGGTTCATGTGCATGACATCCGCGCCGAACTTGGCCGGACAGGCGAGGCCGACGAGCGCGTTGAAATTCGCGCCGTCCATGTAAACCTGCCCGCCGTTGACGTGGATGATCTTGCAGATTTCGCGGATTTCCTCCTCGAACACGCCATGCGTCGACGGATAGGTGACCATCAGCGCGGCGAGATTGTGCTTGTGCTCTTCCGCCTTCGCGCGCAGGTCCTTCAGGTCGACGTTGCCGTTATCGTCGCAGGCGACGATGACGACTTCCATGCCCGCCATGACGGCCGAGGCCGGGTTGGTGCCATGCGCGGAGGAGGGTATCAGGCATATCTTGCGGTGTGATTGCCCTTGAGCTTCGTGGAAGGCGTGTATGGTCAGCAGGCCTGCGTATTCGCCCTGACTGCCGGCGTTGGGCTGCAGCGATACGGCGGCGAAACCTGTAAGGGCGCAGAGCTTCGACTCGAGGTCCTTGAGCATCAGCCGGTAGCCTTCCGCCTGATCGAGCGGCGCGAAGGGGTGCATGTCGCCGAATTCGGGCCAGGTGACGGGAATCATCTCGACCGTGGCGTTCAGTTTCATCGTGCAGGAACCAAGCGGGATCATCGAGCGGTTCAGCGCGATATCCTTGTGTTCGAGGTGCCGTAGGTAAC
>SCTB01000025.1 GCA_004297545.1 Alphaproteobacteria bacterium | reverse complement strand
ACCGCGACAAGAACGGCTGGACCATTTTGCACTATGCCGCCACGCGCGACGACAAGACCCACGCCGAAAGAATCCTCGATGCCGGCGCGGATATCAATGCGAAAGCGACGAACGGCGACACGCCGCTCCATATCGCCGTGCGCGCGGGCAAGGACGAGGCCGTTTCCCTGCTGCTCTCGAAAGGCGCGGACCTCGACGCCGCGAATGCCGATGGCGACACCGCGCTCGGGATAGCGGTCAAAATGAAACGCGAGTACACGGCGCGCCTCATCGCCGAGGAAATGCAAAAACGCCCGCAGCCGGACATCAAGCCGTTTCCGCTGCAGGTCTTCAAACCCGGAGCGCCGCACCAGCCATGAAAAATATTCCCATGAAAATGATTCTTGTCCTTCCCGTTTTCGTCTTTCTGCTGTCGGCTTCGGCGCAGGCCTCCACGACCGCGGACCAGCGGCTTCCCCCGATGGTGTCGGGGGAGCCGATGCCGCACCTGCCGGATACCGTGACGCCGGACGGCATGCATATCGGCCACTGGTCGGCGGGCAGCGCCGCGAAGACAGCGGCGCAGCCGAAGGCGGCCCCTTCCGCGCCGGCGAATCCGGCCGCGACAGCCCCCCCGGCTGCGACCCCTGCAGACGACAACATGCATCATTCGATGACCGTGACCTCGATCCAGACCTGTTACGACCAGCTGGACCCGGCAGATGCTGCGGAAGTCCGGCGCGATTACCTGAAACCCTATGCCGAATGCCAGGCGCGGCTCGAGGCCAAATTGCAGGGCAAGCGCGAGATGAAAGCGGGCGAAGCGGCCGCCGCGGCGACGCCCGAAAGCCCGCGCAACTATATCCGCGTCCAGCGGCCGGAGCCCGATCATGGGTCCGCAGAGGCGGCGCCGGCGCCTTCGGATTCGCCCGCAAAATCAGGGATAAAACTGAACCCTTAATGAAATTTGCAGGGTTTATGTGATAGAATAATATTGTAGTTTCAGCGCCGCCGCGACGGGCAGCCGCGGCCTAACCATCGGGGAAATCATGAAATATACCGTTATCATTGCCGCTCTGCTCACGCTCGCGAGCATCGGCGCGCAGGCCCAGACTTCCAGCGGCTATAGCGGCGGACAGAACGCCAGCACGCCGAATTCAGCCGCCACCACAACGACGGCGACCACCGGCACGTCCGGCGTTTCAGGCGTCCGGCCGGGAGCAACGCCTGCGACACCGGCAGCGCCGGTCGCGGCGGCTCCGGCTCCGGCTCCGGCGCCCACGGGCATGACCACCACAGCGGGCGCGCCGCCCGAGGGCGCGAAAACCACGGACACGAAAAAGGTCGATCCCTGCGCCGATTTTATGTACAACATGAACGCCTACGCGATGTGCACCGACCGCCAGATGAAACTCCAGCGCCACAAGGACGCGAAAGCCGCGCGCGACAAATCCTATGAGAAGCCGGCGCCCGTTGTTGCGGCGCCTGCGGCGGCGGCCGCTCCGGCTGGAACACCCGCTGTAGCGCCTGCGCCCGCACCCGCCGCGACGGCGGCAAACGGAACAACGGCTCCGCCGGCCGCGCCCGCCCCGGTTACGAATACCACCACAAAATAGATTTTCTTTAAGTCCCGTGCGGACGGAGCCGGAGCACCGGCACCGTTTTTATCGGCGCGCGCGCGCCTGAGGTCAGCTGCGCGACGGTGTCGTCGAGGAAGGTTTCCTTCACCAGCTCCAGCATGCCTGAGGTTTTCCACTGCCGCGCGAATTCGAGCGCGTTGCGGCCGCGATGATCACAAATCGAAATATCCGCGCCCGCCTCGATGAGCTGCCTGGCCATTTCATGGCGGCCGCAGGTGACGGCATGGATCAGCGCGGTGCGGCCTTCGTTGTCCTGTTTATCAATGCCCTGCCTGTTCTGCAGCAGCAGCGTCACGGCCTCCGGCTGGTTCTCCCGGATCGCCGCCATCAGCGGCGTCATGCCGGAAATATCCTGCGCATCGGCTTTCGCGCCCGCTGTAATCAGATCTTCCATCAGCGGCGCAAATCCGCGCTGGGATGCCAGCAGCAGCGGCATTTCCCCGCGGGCGCCTTTGGCCGCCGCGTTGAACTGAAGCTTCACCATCTCGCGCGCGAGATCGGCGCGACCAAGCGATATGGCGGACATCAGCGGCGTAAAGCCGAGATTGTCGGCGCATTCGCGTTCCGCGCCTTTGCCGAGAAGAAGTTTCATGAAATCGAGGTTGCCGTTGCGCGCCGCCCACATCAGCGCGGTCGCCTCATGCCGGTCGGAAGCATTGATATGCGCGCCGGCGTTCAGCAAACGCTCCGCCTCCGCCGCGTTATTTTCCTCGGCGGCTTTCAAGAAACTGTCTGTCAGGGCGCGCTGGCCGCTTGAATATTCCATCGGAATCAAAAAACCTTCTCTCGCCCGGCAAATGCCGCGATTCCGCCGCACGTAAAAAACAGCGGAAAAACAATGTTTTGCCAGACAAGGCCTACATCATAAGGTTGTTTTATGTAAAAGTCAAACACTGATAAATATCTGATATTAAAAGAAAAACTATCGAATTTTCTCAACGGACGAAACGCCCTGAAACGGAACGGGTCCGGCAACGCGGCATTTTCAAAAAATTTTTGCGCCGAATTTCGCAGGCGATTCGCGCACATAGCCCTGTGCGTTTCATCGCGTTACACAGAATTTCGTTGCGGACGGGGAAGATTTTCATCACAGTCAAATCAGGCTCGCGAAGTGTGAGCAGAACAAAAATCAGAAAATGTCGAAGAAAAAATCCACCAGAAGCCCGCGCTGGAGCATCGACGCGCTTGCGATCATCCAGGCGCTGCAGCTGCATGTCACGGGCAAGAAGCCGCTGGAATCCTCGCAGGTGACGGCGGCCCTGACCTTGCTGAAAAAGCGGCTGCCCGACCCGCGTTTGCCGCAGCCGAAGAAACAACGGGCGAAACACGACCCCGAAGACACTGGCTCCCTTAAAGACCTTGAGTAAAAATGGACAGCAAGGACCGCGACATCCGCGAGCGCCTGTCGCGCGACTTCATCCACTATGCCGAAAAATGCCTGAAGATCCGCGAGAAGTCGGGGCGCATCTCGCCGCTGATACTCAATACGGCACAGCGGCATATACACGCGCTGCTGGAGACGCAGGTGAAGCGCACGGGCCGCGTGCGGGCGGTGATTTTAAAAGGCCGGCAACAGGGATGTTCGACCTATGTCGAGGCGCGGTTTTACTGGAAGACCTCGCAGAACAAGGGGCTGCGCGCGTTCATATTGACGCATCTCGAGGAGGCCTCGCGCAACATATACGAAATCGCGCGGCGCTTTCACGGCCATTGCCCCAAGGCGGTGCGGCCGCATGCGAGCCGCGCGAACCGGCGGGAGCTGGTCTTTGACGAGCTGGATTCTGGCTATCATATCGGCACGGCAAAATCGCAGGGCATCGGGCGCAGCTGGACCATCCAGTATTTCCACGGCTCGGAAGTCGCCTTCTGGGCCAATGCCGAGGAACATGTGACCGGGGCGTTGCAGGCCGTGCCGGATACAGAGGGCACTGAGGTCATCCTCGAAAGCACCTCGAACGGCGCGGAGGGCTTGTTTTATAAAATCGCCATGGCCGCGGCCAAAGGCGACACCGACTATCAGCTGATTTTCATTCCCTGGTTCTGGCAGGAGGAGTACCGCAAGATGCCGCCTGAAGATTTTCGCCTGACAACGGAGGAGGCCGATTACAAAGCCGCCTATACCCTTGACGACGCGCAGGTGTTCTGGCGTCGCCAGAAAACGGCAGAACTGGGCGGCATTTTCGCCTTTCGGCGCGAATACCCGGCGACGGTGGAAGAAGCCTTTCATGCCGACCTGCCCGGCGCGCTCTGGAACCGCGGCCAGATCGACCTGTTCCGCTGTGACCGCAGCGAGGTGCCGGAGTTGCGGCGCATCGTCGTCGCGGTCGACCCCGCCGTGTCATCGAAACGGGGCAGCGATGAAACCGGGATTATCGTGGCGGGGCTTGGCGCCGACAACCATGCCTATGTGCTGGCGGATTTGAGCGGCAAATACACGCCGCTGATGTGGGCGCAGGCGATCGTGAAGGCCTATTACGATTTCGAGGCCGACCGCGTGGTGGCCGAAGTCAACCAGGGCGGCGACCTGGTGGAGGCAACCTTGCGCTCCATCGACCCGAATATTTCCTACAAGCCCGTGCGCGCCAGCCGCGGCAAGGTGACGCGCGCCGAGCCCGTCGCCGCGCTCGACCTGCAGGGCCGCATCCACCACGCCGGCCACTTCGCCCGGCTCGAAGACCAGATGTGCGGTTTCGACCCGCTGATGGGCGGCGACAGCCCCGACCGCGTCGATGCGCGGGTATGGGCGATGACGGAGCTGATGCTGTCGGGACCGAGGCCGGAGGGGCCGCGGGTGTGGAGATAGCCCAATCCGTCATTCCGGCGAAAGCCGAAATCCACGGACTGCCGACTCTCCTCATTACAAATAAACGACAGTACAAAACAAACGCCGAAGTCCGTGGGCCCCGGCCTGCGCCGGGGCGACACAAATTGGTGAAATAGATGAAACTCAAAAACCCCTTCCGCCGCGAAAAGAAAGCCTCGCGCACTGGCCCCCTGCTGGTGACTTTCGGCGCGCATGAGGCGAAGTTTACGCCGCGGCAGTATGACCAGCTGGCGGATGAGGGGTTTCGCAAGAATGTGATTGCGTACCGCTGCATCCGCCTGGTCGCGCAGAATGCGGCGGCGGTGCCGTGGATGGTTTTCAGGGGCGAAGGGCTGTCGCGCCACCGGCTGGAAGACCATGCGCTGTTGTCGCTTTTGCACCGGCCGAACCCGCTGACCGGCGGGGCGGAGCTGTTCGAGGCGATGTACGGGTTTTACCTGATTGCGGGCAACAGCTACCTGGAGGCCGTGGGACCGAAAAACACCGCGCCGCGCGAATTGTGGGCCCTGCGCCCGGATAGAATGCGCGTCGTGCCGGGCGCGAACGGCATACCGGAGGCTTATCGTTATATCGTGAACGGGCGCACGGCCGAATTCCGCGCCGACCCGCTCAACGGGCAGGCGGATGTGCTGCATGTCAAGGCTTTTCACCCGCTGGATGACTGGTATGGGATGAGCCCGCTGGAAGCGGCGGCCTTCAGCATCGACCAGCATAACGATGCGGCGCGGTGGAACGCAGCGCTGCTGCAGCAAAGCGGCAGGCCATCCGGCGCGCTGGTGTACCGCCCGGCGCACCCGGAAGCCAGCGACACGCTGACCGATGTGCAGCGCGCGCAGTTGAAAGAGGAAGTGGAGAAATATTTCAGCGGTCCCGGAAATGCAGGGCGACCGCTGGTGCTGGAAGGGGGGCTTGACTGGCGCGATATGGCATTGAGCCCCAAAGATATGGACTGGCTGGCGGGCAAGGATGTATCGGCCCGCGATATCGCGCAGGCCTTTCATGTGCCGCCGCAGCTGATTGGCGTCGAGGGGTCGCTGACCTTCGCGAATTTCGAGCAGGCGCGGCTTGCGCTGTTTGACGATGCGGTGCTGCCGCTGCTGGACCGGGTGAAGGATGCGCTGAATAACTGGCTGGCGCCGCGGTTTGGCGCAGATATACACATCGATTACGACATCGACGGCATCGAGGCCCTGTCGCCCCGGCGCGAAAAGACCTGGGCGCGGATTTCGGGGGCATCTTTCATGACTCCCAACGAAAAACGCCGGGCGCTTGGCCTGCCGCCGGTTGCGGGCGGGGACTCTCTCTAATGCGTCATGCCCGCGAAGGCGGGCATCCGGACCGCAGCGCATGCCGTGTTTATAAATGCCGCGTTGCGGCGGACCGGGCCCCCGCCCTCGCGGGGGAGACGGTTGAGTGGAAACTGAGAAAAATGACCATCACCATCCCCTACCGCAACCAGAACTTTGCCCTCACCCCCGACATGCGCCTTGTGATCGAAATCGAGCAGGAGCTGGGGGCCCTCGCCATGCTGCGGCAGAAATTTTCGGCCTGCGTGTGGAAGGTGACGGACCTGGTCACGCTGACGCAGATGATGCTGCAGGCGGCCGGGACGACGGTGGATTATATGGAGCTGGGGAATGAGATGCTGAAAATGGGGCTGAAGCCGTTTTTGGCCGCGGTGCGGGAGATGCTGGAAGTTGTGGCGGAGTAAAAACCCATTGTCATTCCGGCGAAGGCCGGAATCCACGGACGATGGTCTATCGGCATAACCGGCGGCACACTGTTTGTCTGAAAGCATGCAGTCCATGGGCCCCGGCTTTCGCCGGGGCGACACTTTGGTTTACTTTCCGACCTTGAACTGCGCCACGCGCTGCTCGATCGGCTGGTTGTAGGACGCGGGATAGGTGATGACGTATTCGAGGTATTCAACGGGGACTTCGGTGACCTGCTTGGCGCCGCGGACCCAGCCGGCGGCGCGTTCGAGGTGGTTTTCCTCGTAGGGTTTTTTCGCCACGACACGCGCGAAAGAGGGACGCACCTGGTCCACCAGCGCCTCGATTTTTTTCGTCACGGCTTCGGGCACGCGGGAGACGCCGTTATAGGCCTCGGTCAGCTTGCCGATCTGCTTGTCGAGTTCGCGGATGCGCGAGATGTCTTCGGCGGGACCGGCGAGGATCGCCTTGTTCCGTTCGTAATGCAGCTGGTTGCCTGCGCCAAAAAGGAAGTCAAAGACGCCCATGGTTATCTCCATCATCGAATATCCCGATACCATAATACTGTGATGCGGAATGTCAACGGAAAATCGCGGGCGCGACGCCTAAGGAATTGAAAACATGACGGATTTAATGACCCATACCAGCGCCTCGACGGGCGCCGGGAACATGGTGCTGCGCTTTCTGCCGCGCCGAAAGAGCCTGTTCGACGCCTATGGCCGGGGCGATGACGCGATGTTTTTGTACTCCATCACCCACCCCGACACCGGCGAATGGGAACAAGGCGCGGGACATTTGCACGATGCCGCCACGCTGGTGCGCGACTACGTGATCGCGTCGTCGAACAACGGGATGCCGGTGCATTTTTCGGACGGCGAGAAAATTATCCGGAACGAGAACGCATAACTCTCTTCTCCCCTTGTGGGAGAAGAAGGGGCCCGCGCTGCAAGCGCGGGAAGATGAGGGGTAAGCCCGTCAGGGCGTCACTTGAATCTTTATATGACGCGCAGACGCGCTTACCCCTCACCTCTGTCGCTTCGCGACATCTCCTCTCCCACAAGGGGAGAGGAGAAGAAAGGGAGACACCATGACAACCGACCAATTCGATTCCCCCTTCGAGCTCAAGTTCCTCAGCGAAGCGGGCGTGTTCGAGGGCTATGCCTCGGTCTTCGGCGTGACCGACAGCGTGAATGACAAGATTGCGCCGGGGGCTTTTGCGGAGACGCTGGCGATTGCGAAGAAAGACGGCCGTCTGCCACCCTTGCTGTGGCAGCATGACGCGCGGGAGCCGATCGGCGCCTGGCGGGAGATGCGGGAGGACACGCACGGGCTCTACGTAAAGGGCGAGTTGTTTATCCGCGATATTCCGCGGGCGCGGGAGGCTTACAAGCTGCTGCGCGAGAATGTGGTGACGGGCCTGTCCATCGGCTACCGGGCGCGGAAATCGCACCAGGACGAACAATCCGGCACACGCGTGCTGACGGACGTGGACCTGCTGGAAGTATCCATGGTGACCTTCCCCGCCAATGATTTCGCCCGCGTGCGCCGCGTGAAGGCCAAAGAAGCCGACGACACAGACATCGCTACCGCGATTGCAGAACTTGCCGACATCATAAGACTTGCAACACCAGAAAGGAAAACCACGCATGACCAATGATATCCGAACCGCGCTCCACGATCTCGGGCGAGCCTTTGCCGCCTTCCGCGAGAACAACGATGAGCGCCTGCGCGAAATCGAGAAAAAGGGCGCAGCCGACCCGTTGACCGAGATGAAGGTCAACCGGCTGAACGCCGACCTCACCCGCGCGATTGATGCGGCCGATGCCGCGAAAAAGCGCGTCGACCTTCTCGAGACCGCTTTGTCGCGTTCGCCCACCGACAAAAACGGTGACTGGCAGGAAGCCGAAACCTTTACGCGCGAGCGCAAACATGCCCTCAACGGTGATTTCGGAGTCGATGCGTACCGGAACTACCGCAAAGCCCTCGGCAGCTATATCCGCAAGAACAACGCGGGTTCCGGCGTCGACGAGATCAAGGCGCTTTCCGTGGGCTCAGACCCCGACGGCGGCTATTGGGTGACGCCCGATATGTCAGGACGTATCGCACAGCTGGTGCGCGAAACCTCGCCGATGCGCCAGGTCGCGGGTATCGTCACCATCGGCTCCGACGCGCTCGAGGGCATCAACGACCTTAACGAAGCGACCTCGGGCTGGGTCGGCGAGACGGAGGCGCGCACGGAAACGACCGCGCCCAAGACCGGCGAATACCGCATTCCCGTGCATGAGCAATATGCCGAGCCACGCGCGACGCAGAAACTGCTGGACGATGCGCTTTTCAACGTCGAGGAATGGCTGGCCGGCAAGATCGCGGAGCGGTTATCGCGCATGGAGAATACGGCTTTTGTGAACGGCAACGGCGTCCGCCAGCCACGCGGGTTTATGACCTATGCGGCGGGAACGCCCACGGCATCCGCGTTTTCGGTTATCGAGCAGATACCGACGGGGGCTTCGGGCGCTTTCGCCGCGACCAACCCTGGCGATGCGCTGATCTCTCTCGTCTACTCTCTCAAAAGCGCTTATCGCGACAAGGCCGTGTTCATGATGAAACGCGCGACGCTGGCCGAGGTGCGCAAGCTGAAAGACGGCAACGACAATTACCTCTGGCAGCCGGACTTCCAGGTCAAGCAGGGCGGCACGCTGCTCGGCTTTGACGTCGTGGAGGCGGAAGATATGCCGGCCATCGGCGCATCGTCGCTGTCGATTGCCTTCGGCGATTTCAATGCCGGATACCAGATTGTCGACCGGCAGGGAATCCGCATCCTGCGCGACTCATTCACCGCGAAACCCTACGTCAAATTCTACACGACCAAGCGCGTGGGCGGCGACGTGGTGAATTTCGAGGCCATCAAGCTTCTGAAATTCGCGACGTCCTAAAAAACCGCCTGCCGCTTCGTTCCCGGGGAAGGCCCTTGGGCGCACACCCCAAGCTTTGCCTTCCTTTAATCCCCGGCCGCCCCGCCCTCAACCCCCGTGTCCGGGAGTGGAAGCTGTCGCCTTCCCCGGGATTTTCTTTTTCATGAAAGGACCTCCATATCATGCATGACCTTGTGAACAACCTCTCGCTTTCCCAAAGCCTCAACCCGCAAACCATCCAGGCCTCCGCGCTTGATACCGGCAATGTCGACTGCCAAGGCGCCGGCATGCTTGCCGTCGTTCTTCTTGTCGGCAATATCGTCGACACGCTCGATGCCACGCACCGCATCGACTGCAAGATCGAGCATGCGGACGACAACGGCTCCGGCGCGCCTGGTTCTTACGCCGCCTGCACCGATGACGACGTACTGAACTTCGCCAATCTTTCCGCCGGCCTGTTTCTTTCCATCGACGCCGCGGGCAAGGATCAGAAGCGCCATGTCATCGGCTATCGCGGCGGCAAGCGCTTCGTGAAAGTCACGGCCACGCCCGTGTCGCTCACCACCGGCGGGCCCATCGCGATGCTCGCGATCAAGGGCAACCTGAGCCAGGTTCCCGCGTCCAACATCTGACCACCCTCCTCGTCACTTGCCGGGCGGGAGTTTCAAAGCTCCCGCCCGCATTTTTAAAGCGAGACCCCATGCTGCGCCTGATCGAAACAACGCCGCCCGCCATAGAACCGCTGACGCTGGATGAGGCGAAACTGCACCTGCGCGTGACCTCGACGGTGGACGATGCCTTGATTACGTCGCTGATCGTGACCGCACGGCAGATGTGCGAGAGCTTTACGGGTCTGGCGCTGATCGAGCGGGATTACAGCCTGTATCTCGATGCTTGGGACAAGCAGGAAATTACGCTGCCGCGGCCGCCGCTCGTCTCTGTCGGGCTGGTCAATATATATGACGCGGACGGAAACCCCGCTGCTTTCGATGCCTCGAACTATACCGTCAGCGTCGCCGGAATGCCGGGGCGCATTGCCCTGAATGACGGCATATCCCCGCCACAACCGGGCCGCTTAAGTGACGGCATTGAGATACAATTCACCGCCGGGTTCGGCGATGCGGCAAGTGATATTCCCGCGCCGCTGGTGCAGGGGGTGAAACAGCTGCTCGCGCATCTTTACGAGCGCCGCGGCGACGAGGGGGGAGAGCCCCTGCGCGCCTCGGGCGCCGACAGCCTGTTCCAGACCTTCCGCGTGATGAGCCTGTCATGAATATCAGTGACCTCAAGCACCGGCTGACGATACAGGAGCCCGTCCGCACGCCCGACGGCGGCGGCGGGTTTACGACGGTCTGGCAACCCATTGCATCGGAAGCCGACGTATTTGCCAGCGTCATTCAGATATCGGGAAGTGAAACTTTACGCGACCAGCAGCTGATCGCGGGCGCCGCATACCGGATAACGCTGCGCTATCGCGCTGATATCACGGCTTCGCACCGGCTGGCGGAAGGCGCAACAGTCTATAATATCACCGCGCTGCGCGACCCGGACGGTGCGCGGGAATGGCTGGAAATTACGGCGACCGCGCCATAAGGGTTACTTTTTCTTCGGGGCCGGAGAGGGCTTCTTCTCTTCCGGCTTTTTTTCTTCCGGTGGCGCCGGGGTCGCTTTCACTTCCTCGGTCTTTTTCTCTTCTTCGAGCTTTTTCTGTTTTTCGTCGAATTCCTTGACGAATTTCTGCTCGGGGTCGGGGCCCAGGTTCTCGGGAAGCTCGGGCTTCCAGTTCGCGACTTCGCGGTCGCCGCGGATGATTTCGTCGTTGGTGAGCGATTTGGCGAGGTTGCCGGCGCTGAATTCCGCCGCGCGCGCCTGTTTCTTGTTCTTGCTGTTGGCCGCCACGATCTTGAACCAGCGGTAGGCCGCCTCGTGGTCGGGCTTGATGTCGTATTCCTTGCCCTTGCTGCCCTGGTACATATGTATCGCGTAGACAAGGGCCGCATCCATGTTGCCGAGGCGCGCGGCGCGCTCGAACCAGCCGATGGCGAGCGGCACATTGGCGACCGTGCCGTTGCCGGTCTGGTAGAGGGTGGCGACCGCGACCATGCCGTCGGTGTTACCCTGGACGGCGGCGCCGTGATAGAGAATGAAGGCTTCCTTCGCGTCCTGGCCGACGCCGTGGCCTTCCATGTACATATTGGCCAGCAGGATGGCGGCGCGCGCGTCGCCCGCCTCGACCGCCGGGCGCAGATTGAAGACAGCCTGCACCCATCTGCCCTTGTCATAGGCCTCCTTCCCTTCCTGAAAACCCGCAAAGGCCTGGGAAGGCAGGGAAAGGAACAATAGCGCGGCGACGAGAAGGCGCAGAGACATGCGGCAGCAGCTCCCTTAAAGAAACGATCCTGTCCTTAAAATAGGCCTTTTGCCCGGAATTTTCAAATTAACTTAAATTAAGGAATCTCCCCATGAGTGCCGACAGCGCCTGGGACGTCCAGACGGCGATATATTCGAGGCTAAGCGGTACATCCGCCCTGACCGCGCTGCTGGCGGCAGGCGCGGCGGGCGTCTGCGACCATGTGCCGGAGGGGATGGCCTTTCCCTATGTCGTCCTCTCCACACTGCAGGCGCAGCCGGGCGACACGCAGCAAACCCATGGTTATGACATAACTCTGTCGATCGCCAGCTACAGCCGCGGCGAGGGCATGAAGGAGCTGCGCGGCATTATGGCGGCGATTTACGACACGCTGCATGACGCGAGCTTCAGCGTGCCGAACCAGACGCTGATTCTCTGCCGGCAGCTATCATCCGAAACGCAACTGGAGCAGGACGGCGTCACCCGCGCCGGCTTGCAGCGCTTTCGCATCATCACCGAACCCGTATAGGAGTTACCCATGCCCAGCCAGAAGGGACGCGACCTGCTTTTGAAAATCGGCGACGGCGGCGGGCCTGAAACATTTACCGCCATCGGCGCCGCGCGCACCGTCGCGATGACGCTCAACAACCAGTCCGCCGACGCCACGACGATGGACAGCGCAGGGTTCCAGATGTTGCAGGGCGACGCGGGGGCGCAGTCTCTGCACATTCGCCTTGAGGGTTTGTTCAAGGACGCGGCCGCGGAAGAAACCTTGCGCGCGGTCGCCTTCGCCCGCAGCGCGAATAACTACGAGCTGTGGTTCCCCAACGGCGACAAATACGCGGCCGCTTTCGTCGTACAGGAATACCAGCGCGGCGGGGCCTTCGACGGGCTGGAAACTTTTTCCGTGACCCTCGCGCGCTCTGGCGCAGGCGCCTTTACGGCGGGGGCGTAGCATGAATTTCAAACTTCCCGGCCCGGAACAGGACTATCCGCTGCATCTCAACCTCGATCTGGTCGAGGCGCTGGAGGAGGCGGGCGGCAGTTTGCTGAAAATAGCCGACGACCTCGTTTCGCGCGAGTTGAAGCTTTCCGCGATGCTGCCGCTGCTGCGCATCGCGTACGGCAGGGCCGGCTGCACGCTGACGGTGGAAGAACTCGACGCCTTCCTGCTCTGCCGCTCTCCCGCGTCGCTGCTGGCCGATCTGCTGATGGCCATTCTGACGCCGCTGCACGCGGCGGGGGCGGTGACGCCGGGGGAGGAATAGCCGGCGCGCGGAAACTGGACCTGCCCGGTTTGCGGAGGTTCTTTTTCGGCGTGCCGGGCTGGACGCCCTCCGTTGTGCGGCACGAAGCCTCCCTCTGCGACCTCGCCGAGGCCTGGGCCGGATATGCCGCGCAGCACAATATCCGGCCTGAAGCACCCGTCTCGCGCCGGTTTCTGGATGAGATGATCGAAAAATTTGGATAACACAATGCCCCGCAACGACGACTTCAACAAATCCCTCGATGAAATGCGCGAGAAGACAAGGGCGCTGAATGACAGCCTGAAGGCGCTCACCGCGCAGGGGCTGGAGGGTTTGAACCGCGCCGTCCAGCAGTCCACAGCAGCAAGGCGCAGCGGGACAGATGCGGGGGCGATTGTCACGCAGGAACTGTCGTCGCTGCTACAGAAGGAATTAACGGCGGGAATCGCCACGCTGTTCGGCGGCGGTAAAACCTCGCCGCTGGCCGGACTGTTCCCCGCCGCACCCGCGCGCGATAACGGTATCAGCGTCGTTATCCACAACAACACCCCCGCCGCCGTCACCGCCACGCCCTCGATGGACAGTTTCGACCGAAAATCGCTGGAAATCACCATCGACCAGATGGTCGCCAACGCCCTGACCCAGGGCACGGAGACGACCGGCATCCTGCGCAGCCTCTTCGGCCTGGTGCCGGGGCTGATCGGAAGATAACTGAAGGCGTCACCCCCGCGAAGGCGGGGATATGGCCTGCCGCAACGCGGCATTTATAAAGGCTGCTTCGCAGCGGACCGGATGCCCGCCTGAAGCGGGCATGACGGCAATTTTGAATCACGAGAGTTCCCATGCCCGCCTGGCCCCTCACCCTGCCCGCCTCCCCCCTGGTCGACGGCTTTCGCGAGACGCCGCCGGATACGGTGCTGCGCTCCGCCATGGACCAGGGGCCGGCCAAGCTGCGGCGGCGCACGACGGCGGGGACCGGGGCGTTGTCGATGACCTATCTGCTGACCCGCGTGCAGGTCGATACGCTGATGGATTTTTTCAATGACACGCTGGCCGGAGGCGCGCTCTCCTTTGACTTTACCCACCCAGTCGGCGGCGCGGCGCTTTCCTGCCGCTTTCGCCAGATGCCGGCTTATGCGCCGGTCAACTCGGAGTACTTTCGCGCCGCGATCGAGCTGGAGGTTATGCCATGAGCCGTGACGTATCGACAGAGGCGATGCAGTCCGTTAACGCCGCCGAAACAGAAGACGCTTTTCTTATTCTCCTGACCCTGTCGCATACCGATATGGCGGAGCCGCTGCGCGTGACAAACGGCGGCGAGGATGTGACCAGCCGCGGCAATTTGTTCACCGCTTACCCCTTCGAACTGTCGCTGCCCGATGACGACGCCGGGCAATCGCCCGAGGCGCGTCTTGTCATTGACAACATCGACCGGCAGATCGTGCGCGCGGTGCGGAGTCTCACCTCCGCGCCGCTGGTTTTGATCGAGATTGTGCGCGCTGCGGAACCCGATGTTGTGGAAGCAAAATTCGAGGATTTCCGCCTCACGAATGTGTCTTATGACGCGAATCTGGTGCAGGGGAATCTGACGATTGAGGACTTCACGGCGGAGCCGTTTCCGGCCGGAACTTTCACGCCGGGGCACTTTCCGGGCCTATTTTAAACAATTGATAAACAATGAAAATTGAAGATTTTGAAAGTTATTTGCTTTTCTTATGGTAAAATAAAAAAAACTGGGTTAGAGTATTAAAAATCAGTTAAGGCCAACTTAAAACGTCAAACTGTTTTGATACGAAACCGCGGCAACGGCAAAGAGGATCTGTAATCATGAGCGACCCGAAATCGCAATTCATGCTAGGTGGATACAAGGAAGGAAACTTCCTTCTCGACTCTCTCGCAGTAGCTTTCGAAGACACGCGCAAGGGCCTGAGCCCGACAGCCGCGACGCGACTGGCTGCGATGGCAGGCTATGTCGCAGCAAACCCGGACAAGACGAATGCCGAGCAGTTTAATACCTATGTCGGCAAGCTGATGGCCGCCTCGACAGGCGATACCGAAACCAAGCCGGCCGTCACCCAGCGCAGCAAGCCTGGCACCGGCAACGGCATGATGTAAACATCAACAAGTTTCATTTTAAAAAACCCGCCCCGGGAAACTGAGGCGGGTTTTTTAGTGGCTCATTGAATGGCGGGGGGAGGCGGGCGGAATAAAGAATTGCTGAGCTATGGCTTTACTGTACTCCTTGTGTTCACTTCAGCCTCCTCAATAAGATTTCCCGTATATTTGTTACGCCGTCATAAGCGCTCATGTCCCGAATTTTTATCTGCTCCGGACAGTGAAGTTGTAAATGGGAACTTCAGTATCCTCGTTCTTTTGCAGGAACTCTTGTGCTTTGTGCGATATAGGTTATTCTCTTATTCTTTCATTAACTTCCCCAGAGTGACAATGCTCTCTATTTGATTACACATGTAGAGATGTAGAAATCCTCCGTTCAAAACTTTCAAGGTCCAACCCATGCCCGTCCCGTTCCGGGCGGGGCGATATATCGGGCTGCCTTTCGAGGACCATGGTCGCGCAGCCGGCCCTTCTGCCCTCTCTCTCGCAAGCGGGAGAGGGGACACGCCCGGCTCACTCCTGACTGACGCTAAAATAACTCCCCCTAACAATCAACGAGGTCTCACCCCATGCCCGTCCCGTTCTGGGCAGGGCGATATATCGGGCTGCCTTTCGAGGACCATGGCCGCAGCCGCTCCGGGCTTGACTGCTGGGGGCTGGCGCGGCTGGTTTTGTCGGAGCAGTTCGGCATCGCCCTGCCGTCCTTCGCCGCCGAATACCGCCGCACGACCGATACCGGCAAAATCAGCGACCTGATCTTGCGCGAGATTCCCGCCTGGCAGTTCGTGGCCGCGGGGGAGGAAAGCTTAGGCGACATTATTATTCTGCGCCAGCGCGGCGCGCCGATGCATGTGGGCATTGTGCTGGGGGATCAGCGCATGCTGCATATCGAGCAGGGCATCGATTCCGCCATCGAGGCCTATTCCGGCCCGTGCTGGAAAGACCGGGTTTTTGGTTTTTTCAGGTACAGGAAAGAGCTGGCCCCTTCTTCCCCCTCCCCCTCTGGGGGAGGGCGGGGAGAGGGCCTGTAAACTACATTCAGCTTTCTAACCGCTGTCCCGGGCCCTCTCCCTAACCCTCTCCCAAAGGGAGAGGGGGACTCTGAAAGACATTCACTGATGATATCTGAGCGTAACATCACCGCGACCTGCGTGCCGCACCCGTTTTCGGCAGCGCAGATACGGAGGGATTTTCCGCCCGGGCTGTCGGTGGCGCAGATTGTCGCGGAAGTGCAGCCGGACCCGCATCTGGCGCGCTGCGCGCATGTCACCTTAAGCGGCGACGATATACTGCAAAAGGATTGGGGGCGCGTTTACCCCAAGCCCGGCGCGCAGCTGACCATCCGCATGGTGCCAATGGGCGGCGGGGGCGGCAAGAACCCGCTGCGCACCGTGTTATCGCTGGCGCTGACGGCGGTGAGCCCCATGATAGCGGGCGGTATTGCCGGGTTTTTCGGCGCGGCGGGCACGCTGTTCGGCCGCATCATATCGACGGGCGTCAGCATTGTGTCGCGGCTTGCCCTGAACGCGCTGGCGCCGCCCTCAAGGCCGCGGTTTTCGGCGCAGAAGGAAAGCCCGACGCTTTTCATCCAGGGCGCGCAGAACAACGCCTACCCCTTCGGGCGTATCCCGAAGGTTTTAGGCAGGCACCGGCTGGTGCCGCCCTTGGGCGCGCTGCCCTATACAGAAACGGTGGGCGCGGACCAGTACCTGCGCATGCTGTTCGTCTGGGGCTATGGGCCACTGCATATTACCGACCTGAAAATCGGCGAGACGCTGCTGTCGAAATTCGACGATGTCGAGATCGAGACCCGGCAGGGCTATACGGACGACGCGCCGCTGACGCTTTACAGCAACAGCGTGATCCAGAACGACCTGCAGATACTGGTCAAGAACAGCGACGGGTATATCCTGCGCACGACGGAAGCGGATGCCGATGAAATTTCGGTCGATATCACCTTTCCGCGTGGGCTGTTCCGTTTCAGCGGTACGACGAAAGCCGCCGCCGCGGTGCAGGTCGAGATTCAATACGCCCTCGCCGGCACCGGCGACTGGAGCGCCAGCGGCACGGGGTTTACGGCTTTTGCGGCCCGTGATTTCAACATCGGCGCGGTACCGTCGACTTATAAATATTCCGGCGTGACCTATGCCGTGACGCGCTTCGACCGCGTTTATATGGACGAGGCCAGCGGCAAACTGTCTGCCGTGAAGGGCGCGGAATTCCGCATCGGCATTGATACGGGCGAACCGGAAACCCCGGCGCTGCCGCCGAATGCGCTGGCGCTTGCTTCCATCCTGCGCCGGTCGGATGAAGCCGGGGTTATTCCTTCCGCGCGCATCACCGATGAGCGCGACCCCGGTATGGTCGGCGTCAATACGCTGGCCGCCGGTGATTTTCTGGTTTCGGCCGCGGCAAGCGCCAATGCTGTCACCGTGGCGGCGGGATCGCTGCAGTTTCCGGGGCTGGCGATAACGGCAAAACAGTCTTCCGCGCTGCGCAAGACCGTCAGCTTCAGGGTCGACAAGGGCCAGTATGACGTACGCCTGCGCCGTGTGACGGCGGATTCGACCGATGACAATACCTTCGACGAGGCGCTGTGGACGGCACTGCGCACCATCCGCTATGTTTACCCGGTGCGCATGCCCGGCCTCGCCATGACGGCCCTGCGCATCAAGGCCACCGACCAGCTGAACGGCGTGATCGACCGTTTTAACGGCGTCGTCTATTCCATTCTGCCCGACTGGGACGGCGCGGCATGGACGGAGCAGGTCACCAGCAACCCGGCATCGCTGTTCCGGCATATTCTGCAGGGCAATGCCAATGCGCGGCCGCTGGCCGACAGCCGGCTGGACCTGAGCCGGATTATCGCCTGGCACGGCGACTGTGCCGTTGCCGGTCGGGAATTTAACGCCGTTATCGATTACGATATGTCGGTGCGCGATGTGCTGGCGGATGTGGCGGCGGCGGGGCGGGCGAGCCCGACGCTGATTGACGGCAAATGGGCGGTGGTGAGCGATGCGCCGCAGAGCGTGCCGGTGCAGCACTTCACGCCGCGCAATACGGCAGGGTTCGAGGGGCGCAAGGCTTTCGCCGACCTGCCGCAGGCGCTGCGCGTGCGTTTTATCAACCGCAACAAGGGCTGGCTGCAGGACGAACGGCTGGTCTATGACGACGGGTATGATGCCGGTAATACGACGCGCTACGAAACGCTGGATCTGGCCGGCATCACCGACCCGGTGCAGGCCTGGAAGGACGGGCGTTATCATATCGCGACTGCGCGGCTGCGCCCGGAGACCTATAGTTTTCACTGCGATATCGAGCATATCGTCTGCACGCGCGGCGACCTGATACGATTCACCCATGACGTGCCGCTGTTCGGGTTGATGAGCGCGCGGGTAAAAAGCCTGCTGACCTCCGGCAGCGATACCACCGGCGTGGTGCTGGATGCCGAAGTGGAGATGGAGCCGGGCAAGAGCTATGCCGTGCGGTTTCGCAAGGGCGACGGGACGTCGCTGGTTACCGCGCTGCAGACTGTGGCCGGTGTATCGAAAACCGTTGCTTTTGCATCGCCGGTTGCCACGGTAGACGGGCCGCAACCGGGCGATCTCGCGCTGTTCGGCGAGGCGGGCAGCGAAAGCGTGGAGCTGGTCGTCAAAAGCATATCGCCGCAGAACAACCTGAGCGCGCGCATCACCTGCGTGGATGCCGCGCCCGCCGTGCATCTGGCGGATGCGGAACCGATACCGCCCTTCGACAGCCAGATCACCCTGCCGCCCGAGCTGCAGCGGCCGCCAACGCCCATCCTCGCTAGTATCCAGTCGGGCGAGGAAGCGCTGATGCGCAATACCGACGGGTCGCTGGTCACGCGCATCCTGATCACGCTGCAGGCCCCCGCCTTCGGCCCACAGCTGACCCTGCGCGCCCGGATACGCGCGCAGGATGAAACGGCGTTCCATCCCGCCGAGACTTTTTCGCAGGGGCAGGACCGGATTTCGATTACCGATGTGACGGAGGGAGAGACCTATGATATCGAGCTTCGTTACATAACGTCGGCTGGCGTTTCTTCCGAGCCTCTTCTTATTGCCGGGCACCGGGTAGAGGGCACGGCGGCGCTGCCATCCGACGTTACCGGCTTTGTGATCAATGTGCTGGGCGATACGGCGCATCTCTCGTGGGAAGACGTTCCCGACCTTGACCTTGATCATTACGCGCTGCGCTTTTCGCCGCAGCTGGCGGATGTCAGCTGGAACAGCGCGATTGATTTGATTGCCCGCATCGCGCCCGATGCCACATCGCTTTCCGTGCCGGCGGCTATCGGCACCTATCTTGTGAAAGCCGTCGATGTCGGTGGAAGGTATTCGGCCAATCCCGCCGTCGCGGCCACTGCCGTCAACGGTCTGCCGGGGCAGAATGCGGTGCTGACGGTCACGGAAAGCCCGGGTTTTTCCGGTGCTAATACCAATACCGGCGTCAGCACCGGCGCGCTGCAGCTGGCGGGCGCCGACAGCATCGACGACTGGCCTGACATCGACGCCGTGCTGAACGTCGACATCGGCAATGACGGCGTGCTGACCTCCGGCGCTTATGCCTTCGCGGATTCCGTAGATCTGGGCGCGGTTTATACCTCGCGGCTGACGGCGGATATCGCCGTTTCCGGCATCGACCTCAATAGCACCATCGACACCTGGGACGATACCGACCTTGTCGAGAATTTCGACGGCGTGGCGGATCCTTCGCTCTGGTCGCTGGTGCTGCAGCTGCGCTTCACTTCCGACGATCCTTCCGGTTCTCCTGTCTGGTCGGGCTGGATGCCCTTTGTCATCGGCGACTACACGGCGCGGGCTTTTGAATTCCGCGTGCTGCTGGCCTCGGCGATCTCTAATGTCACGCCCTCGCTTTCCCTGCTGACGGTCGATGTCGATATGCCGGATCGCACGGTGAGCGGGCGCGGCATCGCGAGCGCTGCGGGCGGAACGACTGTTTCCTTTGCCGCGCCGTTCCGCGCCACGCCCGCCATTACGATCACGCCGCAGGATATGGCGACGGGAGACTATTACGCGATTACAACCCCGTCATCGGCGAGCTTCGGCATCCGCTTTTTCAACAGCGCCGGCACCGGCATCTCGCGCACCTTCGACTATCTCGCGCGCGGCTACGGCGAACAGCTTTAAAGGAGTGAATACATGACACAGGCAACCCCCATCATCGGTGCGAACAAAAGCGGTCTCACCTACCGGCAGGAGGATAACGACGGCAAGCAGGCCCTGCTGAACCACCATAAAGGATCTGGCGCGCCCTCCTATGCCGAGGCCGGGATGATCTGGCTTGATGACAGCGCAACGCCCTGGTTGCTCAAGGCCTATGACGGCGCCGACTGGATTGTGCTGGGCGCGGTGAACGCCACGGCGAATACTTTCCTTCCCTATGCCGGCACGGCGGCCTTGCGGCTGCTCAACCACGCCAGCGATACGGGTTCCGCGAATGCCTATGCGGTTGCTCCCTCACCCGCTATTACCGCCTATGCGACCGGGCAGGTCGTGACACTAAAACCTGTGAATGCCAATACCGGCGCCTCCACACTCAACGTCAACAGCTTGGGCACAAAAAATATTAAAATGCCCGATGGTTCCGCTCTCCCCTCCGGCATGATATCGGCCAGCGGCGTTTACGCACTGATGTACGACGGGACGAACTTCGTCCTGATGAACCCGGCGACCGTGATCAACTGGCTCCTCGCGCGCGGTACCACGCTCGCCTCCGCCTCCACCGTGGATATTGGCGCTGCCGACAGCGACTACGTCGAAATCAGCGGTACGACGACGATCACGAGCCTCGGTTCCGCCACGGCGCGCAACCATGTCTGGGTCCGTTTCCAGGGCGCGCTCACGCTGACCCACAATGCGACTTCCCTCGTTCTCCCGACCGGCGCGAATATAACGACCGCCGCAGGCGATGTCGCCGAATTCGTGCGCATCTCGGGGAGCAACTGGCAGTGTCTCGGCTATGTGCCGATCAGCGGCAAGCCCGTCGCCGCCATCGCCCGCGCGGACCTGCCTGCCGGCAGCATCATCCAGACCGTGAGCGCGACCTATGCCTCGAACGCGGACCTGACGACCACCATTCCTCTGGATGACACCATCCCGCAGATCACCGAGGGCACAGAGGTCGTTACCGTCTCGATCACCCCGACCAGCGCATCGAGTATGATCGAAGTTTCTTTCTGCGCTTTCGGCTCGGCAAGCGCCGCCGCCGTTCTTATCGCCGCCCTGTTCAAAGACACAGGCTCCAATGCACTGCAGGTTTCGACTATGGTTGCTGGTGGTGGCAGTTTGCCAGACTGCATTTCTTTAACCTACTTCGAAAATGCCGCGAATACTTCTGCACGTACCTACCGTATTCGAGTAGGTTTAAACTCCGGCACCTGCCGTCTAAACGGCACCCTGACAAGTCGTATGTTCGGCGGCGCTGCGGCTGCGTATATTATCGCGCGTGAAATCAAGGGCTGATTCGCATATGGACGAATATACCGCTTTTTCGATCGGCGGCATTGCCCTGACCGTTCTGGTCCAGTTTGTCTACACCATCTGGTGGGCCGCCTCTTTGACCCAGCGCGTGTCGCATATCGAGAGATGGATCGAGAGCAACCAGCGCACCGCCGAGCGCCTCTCGTCCCTGGAGCAGCGTATAGACAATGCCTGCAACGGCATCTCGCGCATAGAGGACATCATATGCCAGGACTGGTGACATGACCGCTTTCCCTCTTCTTCCCCGTGGCATCAGGAACAACAACCCGGGAAATATCCGCCATAGCAGCGCCCGGTGGCGCGGCGTGGCCGGCACTCAGGCGGATCCGCAGTTTGTCGTCTTCACGGAGGCTGTATTCGGCCTGCGCGCCCTGATGTGCCTGCTGCTGAATTACCACCGGAAGTTCGGTCTCGACAGCGTAGAGAGCATCCTGAACCGCTTCGCCCCGCCGCATGAAAATGCGACAGATCATTATATTGCAGCCGTCACGAAGGATTTGAAGATAACGCGCCGGCAGCGTCTCGACCTGGAGAGCGAAGAAACGCTTGTCGCCCTGGCGCGCGCCATGGTCCGCCACGAGAACGGCAAGCCGCCCGACGGCGTGTCCGGCTGGTACCCCGATGAAACATACATAAAGGCCGCAAGGCTCGCTTTTGGAAAGGAAGCACAATGAAAAATCTGACAGACTACCTGATCGCCCGGGCAAAAGAACGCTCGACCTGGCTGGGGCTTATCTCTCTTGCAACCGCTCTAGGTCTCGTGTTGAGCCCCGCGCAGCAGGACGCTGTCATCGCGGCCGGAATGGCCGCGGCGGGGCTGATTGGCACATTTACCCGGGACAAAACGCCGTGACAGGCCTTTTATTCACACTCGCCGGCTTTGGCCTGCTGGGCCTGCTTTGCTGTATTTGCTATCACGCCGGCCGGTCCGATCAGAAAACGGAAATGTTCAGGCTCACGACGGAGGCAAATGATGAAGCGGTTCATATACACGATCGCCTGCGCAACGATCTTGACTATGCCCGCAGGGTGCGGGACCGCTTTACGCGGTGATTTTTGTTCGATATACAACCCGGTCTATACGTCGCCCGAAGATACGGAGCAGACAAAGTCCCAGGCAGACGGCAACAACGCGCTATGGCTGGCGTTGTGCGGAAACGGTCACGCCCCGTAGCAGGAGTGGTGTTCCATGATCTTCAGCAGCACGCGCTCGAGGTCCTTGTGGATATGGCGCGCGGCGTAGTCGCGGGCGGTCTGGCCGCGGCGGTCTTCGGCAAGAACATTGATACCGGCGGCGATCAGCATGCCGGTCATCACCATGTCCCCGCGCATGGCTGAAAGATGGAGCAGGCCCTGCCCGTTCAGCGCATCCGCGACATTGACATTCGCGCCGCGTTCGATCAGGAGGCGGGCGATGCCGTGATGGCCCTGCGCGACGGCGAACCACAGGGCGGTATGGCCGAAGGGATGGACCGGCGCATCCATGACGGCCCCGCAGCTGAGCAGGAAGCGGACCATATCGATGCGGCCGAAGTAGGCGGCTTCGTGCAGCGGGCGGCGTCCCTCGTCGTCGGGCATATCGATCGCGCCGCCCTTGCCGAGAATGACCTCGGCGGAGAGCACATCGCCTTCACGCGCGAGCTCGTGCATGAAGCTCTGACCGACGGAAGAAAAATATCCCTTCTCCCCGGTATCGGCCGTCGGCGCGTGCTGCGCAAACCGTGTCGTGCCCAGGTTGAAGTTGTACGCGAGTAGATCGGTGTGGATAGACGGTGCTGTCATAGGCGGACTCACTTTCGTTAAATTGGAAACAAAGTGGTGGCACTATATGTGGTGGACATGCCTATTATACACCACAAGATGATGAATAAAAAGTTAACAGCGTTCTTTTTTCGCAAGTTAACATATTGGATTCTCTGATTCCTGCTGTCGCGCTTCCAACACTGCACACAAGGAGAGGTTCCGGAATCCACATTCCCCTCTTTTGTTTCCCTAATACATAAGAAACCGCTCCGGACGCCGCTTTGACAAAGCTCCGCATGCCGCCTAGGCTTGGAACAGGCCAAAAACTCACGGAGCTTTGCGATGGCGGATAAATTCCCCTCGACTTTCGTGGATGAGAAGACCGGCGATATCCAGAAATTCCGCACCCTCCGGGACAAGGTGGAAGACAGCCTGCCCGATGTCGCGCATTACGGGCTGCTGGCCGCAAAAATTTCCCTGCTGGCGCCTTTTGTAGGCGGCGCCCTCGTGGCCGCGCCGGCCGCCGCCGCCCTGTGGTGGGGCACGCGGGTCGCCATGAAGAAAAGCATGGATGCCGTGCATGACAGCCAGATCAAGCATCACCGGCAGGGCGAGTTTAGCGAATACGACCTGACTCAAGAGAATGACCGGAAAGCATTCGATGCGCGCTTCGGCCGCCTGCAGCCGCAATTCGCCGAAGATTACCTGAAGATGGCGAAACTCGCGCATCTCGAGCAGGTGCCGAAGCTGCTCGTCATCGAGCCTTATTTCCGGGAGCAGGGGCGCTCGAAATTCGCCGGCATGATCTCGGATTTCATGGCCGCCGCCACGTCGCGCCCGAACGGCAAGGACCCCTTCGTCATGCTGGGCCGCGGCGCGATGAAGGAGCTGTCGCCCGACGAAATGCGCGCCGTCATCGGCCATGAGTTCACGCATGTGAAGCTCGGCCATATGAAGGAGACCGCGAACTGGCTGGGACGCCTGTCGATGAGCGGCGTCATCAATGCGGGGCTGGTGGGCGCGGCGCTGCTGGGCGGCTTGCCCATCCTGCCGGTGCTGGGATTAATTGCCGTCACCAATGTGGTCGGCACCTGTCTGAAGTCGATGCAGTCGAGAAAGCATGAAGAACTCTGCGACCGCGGCGCGGCGCTGCTGACCGGCGGGACGAAAGACCTGTCCTCCGCGCTGGGCAAAATCCGCGGTGCGATGCTGAAAATCCGGCAGATGGAAGTCGACGAGCAGTTCCGCGCGCGGGACATGGAGCCACCGAAAGTACGCGAGGTGGGCGGCGTCGCCCGTTTCATCAATGCAACGCATCCCTCGAACGAACAGCGCGAAAAGCTGCTGAGTGATTTCGAGAAGACCTATCCGGAGTACTGCAAAAAGCAGCGCAGTCTTTTCGCCGCGTTCAACAAGGCCGCGAAACCGAAACCTCCCGCGCCGCCCAAGCCTTTGTTCACGCCCAAGCCAAAGCCGAAGTCAAAGGCGGAGAAAATAAAATACCTGAAGCCGATCAACTGGGGCTTCGGATACCGCTAGATTTTAATCATCAGCATACCTGCAGTATTCTTGCTGGGGTTTGGATTCGGGTAGACTGGTAGCTACCAAAAACTTTGCGGACTAAGCATTCTTGGGTCGCCATATTTGAGTTTTTTCCTGTTATGCTCAAAATAATCATCTATCGACTTTTGTGATAGCCCAAACTTAAATACCTCTCCTCTTGTCACCGGATCTGTCGTCACTTCAATTACAATGGAGTTGAGGTGGACGCCCGATCCAAATGTCTCGGAGAATTCCCTATCGAGCGCCGCCTTTGCATCAATGCGGCTCAGGTTTTCAGGTGGAGAGAATACCTGTAAAGTATTCATATCTTCCGGATTCCGAAATGTTACCAAGGCAGGCCAATCCTCCGGATTCAACTGAGCTTTTCCCGACTTTTCTTTTCCGCGAAAGGTGTCAAAGAAGATATCGGCCTCGTAGCTATCCATATATCCGGGGCGATTATTCAAAACAAAAAGTAACCCCCGCTTTCCGAGATCCACCACGACAGCTTCACCATACCCTGTTGAACGCATGCTACCTCCTTGATCTGGAAGAAGGCTTGTTTCGTGACGAAGGTGAACTTCTTTGACAGCCGTACCAATTTTGAGGCCCTCTGGTGTTTCAACCTCTACCGTCATGCGATAGCGCCATGTTTTAGTTGTGTCTGCATGACTCCACCACACAACGATGCAGATGACAATCAAGGCTGACAGAATCAATTTTGGAGAAGCCTTGAAATGCCTTCTTTCCGCATCAACCATTTTATATCTTCCCCCGATTTACTGATTGACCTATCCCTATGTTAACGACCGCACGGTTTAACCGCCGCTTTCTTTGCCGCCATGTTGGACGGGCATTCTTCCTACATCCTGCAGCCCATCGACATGGCCTTGACCATCGCGATGCGCTCCTTTTCGATGCGGTCGGCCCAGGCCGCCACATCGGGCATGCCCTGTTTCAGCGCCTGCTGGCGGAAGGTCAGCCCGTCTTTTTTATAGAACACGCTCGCCCCGCCCTGCACCAGCGCCGCCATCATCGCGCGGTCTTTGAGTTCCAGCGCGATGAACAGGGGATATTCGCCGTCCGCGTTTTCGCGGTTGGCATCGGCGCCCAGTTTCATGAAATCTTCGGCCGCTTCGACGAGTCCCATTTTCACGGCGCGCGTCAGGCAGGTTTCCCCGCCTGTGCCGTGCTCATCCAGCGCGGCGCCGAGCCGCATTGCATTAAAGGTATCTTTGACGGACATGGCCCCATACTGCCACGCGCCGTGCCAAACGAAAACGTCGGCTGTCATTTATTTTACAAAATACAGAAATAAAATCTCATAATTACGGAAATAAAAGAAGCCCGCATTTTTGCCGCGTCCGCGCGGCTCTTTTGCCTATTGACTCACTTACCGTATTCTGTGAATCTTTCCCTCGTCATCACATCACAAGCACCGCTTTTCGACGAAGGAGAATTCCCGTGAACTTTGGTTTTACCCCCCCGGATCCCGAAAAAGTCCTGCAGGCGCTCGACAACCTGAAGGCAGCATTCCAAAAAGCGGCTGACGCGGATACCGGCGCGGCACAGCCTCTGTTCCAGACCCTGAGCGACAAGTTCAACCAGGTCATCGACGACGGCATGAATCTCGCCGCCAGCGATCCGAACCCGAACCCCAACAAGATCATGATGAAGCTGATGCCCGTCATGCTCGAGCTGAAAAAGACGCTGGAAAAAATCCAGACCCTCGCGGCGACCGACAGCCGCGTGGCTGACGCTATGCAGGACCTCGGCGAATCCATCCAGAAGGAAGTCACCAATATCATGGGTGGCATTCCCGGCATGGGCTTCCCCGGCGCTGGCGGCTTTGGCGGCCCGAAAAATCGTCCCACTTTCGATCAGGACGATAAGCCGCCCGTACCGCCCAAGCCCCCGATCCCGAAGATCCAGCCCCGCAAAACCCCGAAGAAGCCCGGCAACGGCGACTTCGAGTTTTAAGGCTTAAAATTAAAACTTGAAAAAGCCCCTCCTGCTTCAATGCGGGAGGGGCTTTTTTTATGCCTTTATTATTTGACATAATTCATAAAAAATGGTTAAATACCGCCGCAGTTAACGAGCGGAAAAAGCACTATGTGGGATGACGACAGCGACGACTGGAACCGTGGCAGGTACCAAAGCCCTGAGGCGCGGTTGTGGCATGCGGTGCGCCGTGGTGATGTCGCGGAGGCCGAAAAGACCTTGGCCGAAAACGCAGAGATTAATCTGAAATGCCGCCACAAAGAGGAGACCCTCGTCTACTACGCTATCTGCAAACAGGATTACGCGATGGCGGAGACTCTCCTCAAAGCCGGCGCGGATGTGAACGCGCCGTCCGGCTTCCTCGAATTTAACCCTTTTATCCATGCCTGCAACTGCGGGGACGAAAAGGCGATCGACCTGCTCGTCAAATACAAAGCCGACCCCAACGCGCGCACCCACGACCAGGAAACCAGCCTGCATCGCGCGGCTTGGCGCGGCGATCACAACCTGATCCGCCGGCTGGTCGACGAATTCGGCTGCGATGTGAATGCGCAGAATTACCTGGGACAGACCGCGATGTTTTGCGCGGTCAGCTCCAACTTTCCCGAGACCATCAAAACGCTGATGGAGCTGGGCGCGGACCCGGACATCGAAGGCTCCAACGGATTCAGGGACCTGACGCCGCGCGCCTTTGCCGGCACCATTGAAAAACGCGAACAAGTCGCGGACACGCTGGATAATCCCGCGTTGCGGGAAACCGGCAAGAACCGGGTTTACGAGCCCGTGACGCGCCGGCCGGTTCAGGTGGGCAGGCCGCTCACTCTCAAGCTGAAGCCATGATGACGCAGCCGGAAGCGCAGCAGGAATTTTTCGACGCTTTTTTAAAGGAAGATGCGGCGCGCCTCGAAGCCAGCCTGAAGGCCGGCGCCGATCCCGACCTGAAAGATGCCGCGCACGGCTTCTCTTATTCCCTCATTATTGCTGTCGTCCATGCACAGCGCGACATGCTGCACCTGTTGCTCAAATACGGCGCGACGGTCGATGTTATCGACGACGTGGGCGATACGCCCCTGCTGGTGGCTGCCCGGCTGGGCAAACCCGAAATTGCCGGCCCGCTGCTGGACAAGGGTGCAAGCCTTGACGTTCTCGACGGCGACGGGCTGACGCCGGCTGGCATCGCCGTCGAGAAGGGCAATATGCCGCTGCAGCGGCTGTTTGCGAAAACAGCCATGCAGCGAGAGGAAGCGGCGCTCAACGCAGAAGTCCTTCCCCTGACGGAGGAACAACCTCAGCCTTTTCCATCCACCCGCCGCTGCGTTTGAAATCCCTCCCCTGAAAGCATCGTTGTTGAATGTCATCCTGAGCCCTGAAAGGACGAAGGATCTCCCTTAAAGGAAGAGAGATTCTTCGCTACGCTCAGAATGACAAGTAATATTTGACATAATGACATCAATGTGATATCTTATCCCCTTGATAACCTGAGGAAGAGTAATGTCCGAAGACTTTGAACTGACGCCGCTGCAGCAGGACCTTGTCGATGCCATCCGGATGAACCGGGTTGCTGCTGTGGAAGACTGTATCGCGAAGGGGTCCGGCGTGAAGTTCACCGCAGGTTATTTCGGCGAGACGCCGCTGCATCTGGCAGCCCAGAGCAACCGCCCGGAAATTATCGCGCTGCTGGTCGAAAAGGGCGCGCCGGTCGATATCCCCGACCTGATGGGGCAGACGCCCCTGTTCCATGCTGCGGAAAAAGGCCATGTGGAATCGGTCAAGCAGCTGCTGTCGCTGAAAGCAAACCCCCACCATGTAGCCAATACCAGCCGCACCGCGCTGTTCGGCCCGTCGATGTACGGGCATGTCCCCGTGATCGAGGCGCTGACGGCGGCGGGCGCTGACCCGAACTTCGCCGTGGGCGGATCGACGCCGATATTTTTGGCTGTCAACGGCAGCCATTACGAAGCCGCCATCACGCTGGTGAAGGCCGGCGCCCGTGTGGATGCACACAACAGCGCTGGCCAGACCGCAGGCGAAGTAGCGCTGAAAAAATGCAGCACCAGCGACTACCGTCCCGATACGCTGCTCGCGCAATTCCTGAACGCCGCGAAGCTGCAGGGCGATGCGACGGGCGGCACAGAAAAGTCCGTGACGATATTGAAACCGCTGCAGTTCAAGCTGAAATAATCAGCCCCGCTGTCATGCCAGCGAAAGCTGGCATCTCCCTTTGCAATTGAGGAGATCCCAGCTTTCGCTGGGATGACAGAAGAAGACGGCTGAGGTTCAGCTACACCCTTGGCAAATGATACTTCTCGAATAAATCGCTGAGCGATTCTTCGAGCAGGCTTTGCACGGTGGTCTGTTTATCCAGCGCGAGTTTTTTCAACTGCCAGGCGGCTTCGGGCGGAAAGTGACCGACGATGGTCTTTTTGCCTTCGCGGCTTTTGGGACGTTTGGGCGCTTCGCGCTGCGCGAGCGCTTCTTCTTCGATGGAACGCAGGGCGGTGACGAGCAACCGCCGGATCTCGCTTGCCATAGTGAAAACCCCCGATGATGTAACCCCATGTATACATGCGCACAGGCATGCATACATGTATTACACCCCGCCTTTTTGTTTACGGCAAGGGAATTATCGGCCAAGGATTCACATAGTCAGGACTGCGGCCTCTTTGAAAGTCAAAGCCCCGCGTTTTCCAGCATCGGCTCCAGCAGCCGCTGGAGTTTCAGCTGGCGCAGATGGGGGTTTTTCAAAAGGTCTTTCATTTGAATATTGGCAATTCGCATGGCGGCGCGCAGATCGGCCTGGTTATCGAGGAGGAATTTGATTCGCTGGACGTCGGGATGCCCCTGCTGGAGTTCCCAGGCGAGTTCGCGGGTTTCGTAAGTATCGGTTGCCGTGCGGTCGAGTTGGCCCATATTACAAGTCTCCTTCTATTGCCAAACGCGTAAAACCGGCGCGGACAAAGTTGCCGGCCGGCGAAGTGTCGGTGATGGTCTGAAGTGAAGTCATGAAGCGAAATAAAAACACGTAAAATGTCCGAATCCTGGTCAAAACATGGTTTCCCAAGGGCTTAATGCTTTTGCTGTCGCCCTGGGCAGATACTTCCGAGTCTAGGCTCAACATATGAAAAGATTGTTAACAGCCGCCGGAAATTACTTGAACAATCGTTCTTTTTCAAAACCTTAACGGCAGGATTGCAATCAGGTACTCAGATGCTCTATAAAATGCATAACCGCTTGAAAGCCCATATTTACTTCATCCGCGGTCTATTTTTGAGCACCTAGGCATTAATGGGGAAACGACCTGATACCACGACCTTACTGACGGAACTTATAACTTGAAAAGGGATTTCGACAATGGGACGCAAATTAGAATTCTGCCGGGAAAAAGCGCTTCACACCGCCATGGAAAGTTTCTGGGCGCACGGCTATGAACAAACCTCCATGCGCGATCTGGCCGAACAGCTGGGGCTGCACCTCGGCTCCGTTTACAACGCGCTGGGCGACAAGGAAAAGGTTTTCGAGGCCGCGCTGAAGCTGAACTTCGAGGAAGTAGTGCTGCCGCGCATGAAGGCGCTGCAGGAAGCACCCGACCCCCTGAAAGCCATCGACGCCATGCTGAATTACGTCGTCGACGAATGCACGGGCGTGACGCCCGGCCCCGGCTGCTTTCTCTGCAATTCTCTGCTGGAGGTCGCGCATATCAACGACAGCATAACGCGGCATGTGCACGGATACCTGGCGCAAATCGAGACCATGATGACCTCCTGCATCGGAAACGCACAGAAAGCCGGCCAGATCAGGGCCGATCGCGATCCGCGCAAGCTGGCCCAGTTCCTGATGTCGGTGCCCTTTACGCTGCGCACCATGGCCAAACTGAAGATGTCGCCGGAGATGATCCGGAGCATCCGCGATACTGCCTTCGCGGCCCTGAAGGCCTGATTGATATTTATTAAATGGAATGTTTCGCGGCGGCGGCCGTCTTGGCAAGCCGCGACTGCGCGACATCGCGCGCAATTTTGACCTGGTCGAGCTGCTGCAGGTACATCTGCGGCACCTGGGAAAGCAGTTCCAGCGCGTCTTCAGGCGCGCCGCGCCAGAATTCCGGCGCGAAAAGCCCCTGTAGCTGCTGACGCTGGCCGAGCAGGGAAACGACGGATTGCGCGTAGCAGTCCTGCCGCGTGACTTCCGAAGGGCCGAGCGCGAGATCGGGGCGGTTGCGGTAAAAAGCGGCCACGTCGTCCATCTTGCCGACCCGTGCCGCCAGCATCAGACCGGTCATGCCTTCCTTCGTCACCGCTTCCTTCAGTTTCTTCTCGTCCATCCCTGTCGCGAAATGGGCGGCGTAGAGTTCTTCGATGGAATGGCGCCAGCCGATGTATTTGTCGATATCGTCCTGCGTGATGTCGCGCATGTCGTCCTTGTCCCAAGCGACCGTCTGGCGGCCCCAGTCGGGGTAATTCAGCAGCTTCACGATATTTTCACCCGGACGAATGATATAGGCGTCCAGATGCACGAAATCGCCCTTTTTGAGCGCGGAGGCCGCGGCCTTGATGCGCTCGTCGTCGGTCATGCCGGCGTTGAACAGCCGGCCCAGCGTCTTATAGGCCTCGTCCTTGTCCTCGCCGAAAAAGGCCCAGCAGTCGCGGTGGCGCACGGTTTCGGCGGTCCAGCCGGCATCCAGCAGCACATTCGTCATCTGCATGTCGTCGGTGCGCTTCAGTATCCAGCCGAACATATCCTGCCCGCCGTTCACTTTCGCGCCTGCTTTAATCAACGCGTCGACCTTCTCGTATTCAAGATTCTCGACCGCAAAAAACAGAAGGTGATCCTTCTTGTCCTGCGCCAGTCCGGGCAGCCCTGCCATCCATTCGTCGCGCGTCATGGGGCGGCTCCTCCCGCGGGCGGCAGCTGCGGCCTTTTCGGCTCGGGCGATATCTGCGGCGCAGGCTTGTTCTTTTCAAGATGTTCTTTCAGGATGGCGACGCAATGCCCCTGCCCGGTCTTCTCCGCCCAGCGCAATGCCAGGCCGCCGTCGGGCGCGACATGCGCGCCCTTCTGCAGCAGGAATTGCAGCATGCTGACATGGCCGAAGGCAGCGGCCACATCAAGCATCACGCCGTTGCGGGCATGGATATCGGCGCCCGCGCCCACCAGCACTTCCGCGACGCCGCGATGGCCGTAACGGCAGGCCCAGTAGAGCGGCGCATTGTCGTTCGCCGTCGGGTCCGCGCCCGAGCGGATCAGCAGGCCGACCACATGGTGCCGCCCGTTCAGCGCGGCCACCTTCAGTGGCTCGCCGTTTCTTGCGTTGATATCGGCCTTTGAATCGATCATCAGCTCCATCATGCGCACGTTGTTGAGGGAGGCTGCGATGATGATGGCTTCCTCGTTCAGCGCATGGATGTCCGCGCCGTTCTGCATCAGGTATTTGGCGACGCTGCGCTCGCCGTGGCGGATGGATTCATGCAGCGCCGCGCTGTTTTCGGCATCCGCCTTCACGCCGTGCTTCAAAAGCAGGCGCAGCATCGGCAGGTGGCCATGGGCGGCCGCGACCTTGAGGGCGGCATTGTTCCGGGCCGCAGGATTCGCGCCCGAGGCGATCAGAAACGCCGCACGGATATCCTTGCCCGTCTTCGCGCAGTTGATCAGCGCGTTGTCGAGACTGCTGCGGCGGAAACGCGCCGTGAACAGGCGGATGCGGTTGAAGGTGCGCGTCAGCCAGTTTTCTCTTTTATCCTTGTTTTCTTCGGACATGGTCCATTCTTGCCTTTTGGCGGCGGCTTGAAAATCCGGTATTTAACAGGTGGCTGTACAATAAAGCATCTGACATATTATGTCAAATGAAGATTGGGGGCTGCATCCCTCTAGTTTATTGAATAATAACAATTACTTACGTGATAAAAACTGCGTTAGGCCCGGGGCGGGCGCGGTTTCAGGGAAACATTGGCGGTTTTCGCCAGCGCCTTCAGCCGGTAGCGCTGGAGGTCGGCGGCATAGGCGGCGGGGTCGATGGCGACATCCGCGCCCAGAGAATAGAGGCCTTCGTGCAGCTTTGCGGCCTCTTCCGGCTGGCGGAACCACAAGCGCACGTCGAAAGCCTGGGCCGTCTCCATGCGCGTCGCCAGTACCGTGAGCACGGAGGCGCCCGAGACATCGGTGCGCAGCATGTCTTCCGCCGTGAGCGGGTTTTTTGTTTCCCGCGCCGCGGCTTCCATGACATCGGCAAAGCAGCCGGCGCGGGCGGCAATCTGCAGCAGTGTCATGTCCTTGCTGGCGACGCCCGGCGGGACGGCGCGAAAATCATCGAGCGAAGGATGGGGCGGGACGTGAATGGCGTAATAATATTCCCATTTTTTTGCATCATCTTCGACCAGCGCGCGGAAAGACTGCTTGATATGCGCGGTGTTGAAGGAAACCACCCGGTCGCGGTTGCTCGCCTGATAGCTTTCGATGCCGCCGTAAAGCCCCTCCACGATGGAGGGCCGGTATATATCGGCCCCGTGCTTGTACAGATACTGCATCATGTCGACATTCCCGTTATGCAGGGCATGGGATATCGCCCTTCCGCTGCGCAGGATGTCGCAGCCCGCCTTGCGGAAGACTTCCATCATATCCGGATCGCCTTCGGCCTCGACCGTCGAGAGCGCCTGATCGGGTTCGGCGTATTTATTGGCGAGCAGGTAGGCGATGACCGGCTTCGAGTCCGGATGCCGCGCCAGGTCTTCCAGCGCGGCCGCTCCATCCTCGGTCATCAGGCGAAACTTGCGGTCGAACATCGTCTTCACGATATCCAGCTGCCCCGCGGCAGCGGCCAGCCGGAAGGCCTTGAGGGAGAGGTCCTGAAACGGGATATCGCCCTTGAATGCCGCGATGTCCCTGCGCATCTCGTCCCAGTTTTTCTTCTCGGCGGATTTTTGCAGGTCGTAAAGAAGCCGCCAGGTGTCGTTATATGTGCCCGCGGCCTCGCGCTCCGCCCAGGCGCCGAAGCCTTCGTCTTCTTCTTCGTCGCCGCCGTAAAATCCATCGGCCTGATCGTAAGGATTGGGGGTCATCAGGTTGACGGGCGCAGCTTGAAGCGCACCGCCTGCTGCTTCAGGTTAAACTGGTCGAGGCGCGAGGAAAGCCGAGGCAGGTCGACCCAGGGCCGCTGCTCCTCGGTCAGGTTCTGCGCCACAGAGCGCAGGATATCTCTGTCGGCCTTCGACCAGTACGAAGGCTCGAACAGGGCTTCCATGTCGCCGCGGTCGAGCGCCAGCGACAGGAGAGACTGGTTGCGCGCGTTCTTTTCCAGCAGTCTTTGCGCCGTAATCAGCGTTGTACCCTCGGCGACGGCCGCCGCCACGACCTTGTCGAGGACTTTCCCCTTCGCCGCCAGCATCAGTCCCGTATCGCCGTCTTCGGTGACGGGCGCCAGTAGGTCGGCTACGCGGAAATCATTCTTGAACAATGTCTCGAATTGCCCGCGATAGGCGGCGACGTCTTTTTCCTGCGCCACCCGGAAAACGCCTTCCCAGACTTCCGCATTGTCGGCGCGGTCCAGCTGGCGGAATTTTTCCGACAGGTGACGGCAGGCCTCGGCATGGCCGCTGAAAGGATCAGCGCCCTTGTCGAGCAGCAGGCGCACGGTTTCCGGGTACTGGGTATTGTCGGGCACCTTGAAGGAAACGACGGTCAGCGCCGTATCGAGCACGCCCCTGTCCTCGAATTTTTCGAGGTATTGCTTCATCAGCCCGAGATATTTTCCCCGGTCCTTGAAAAAATCATGGTCGTAGGCGGTCGTCAGCAGATAGATGACTGTGCCTCCCTGCGCGTTCGGATCCGCCCCCAGACCGAGCAGGTGCGGAATGACATCGAAGGTCTTGGAGGCGGCTGCGGCATAAAGCATCTTGTTCAGCGCGTCCTGCCGGTCGCCGGCGCGGGTCAGCAATTCGTCCACGGCGACCGCATGTTTTTCCGCCGGGAAACGGCTGAACACCAACTCATAGGCATCGGAGCGCTCAAGGCCCAGCTCGGCCGTCTTTTCGCTTAAGTACAAAACGATATCGAGCTTCTGCGCCTGGCAGGCGAGAAAGACGAGCATGATGCTGCTCTCGGCCGTCAGGTCGACTTTCGCTTCCTCGATCACGAATTTCACCATGGGCAGGTTGCCGTCGCGCAGCGCCGTGGCAAGGACAGACCCCTTGAGCTCGTTGGGGAAATCCTTTTGCCGCAGCAGGTCCTGGACCTGCGCGAAGTCATGCTCCAGATACGCTTCGCGCAGCTGCTTTTCGAGCAGTTCCTCGGGTGAAAAATCATGCGCGTCGGTTTGCATGCGGGTGGCGCCGCCTTTATATGGTTGAATGTCCCGTTACAGGGGAGCATCCTAAAGACAGCGGCGCTTTATGTCAATAACCGCTTATCTTCGGCGGCTTGGGTTTGCCGTTCATCATGCCGCCGCCACCCTTCATGTTTTTCATAATCATGCTGCGGTTGATCTGGGCGCGGATGGAATCGAGCTTGACCCGCTTCTGAAAGACGGCGGGGAGGCTTTCGTAGGCATCCGACACGGCCCCGGTCCTGTCGGTCCAGAATTGCGGGTCGAAGAATTGCTGCAACGTCTTGGTGCGCACCAGCACGGTCATGACCGAATCGAGCCGGTCGTCGGGATGAAAAAGATCGGACGGCAGCAGCACGCCGGAGGAGGCCTGGCGGACGATATCCGCGAACTTCCCGCTGCGCGCCGCGAGCAGCAGGCCTGTATCGCCGGAGGGCCCTTTTTTCGTCCGCAGGTCGTCAAGCGTATAGCCGGACCGGAACGTCGATCTGAATTCGGCGAGGCGGTCGTCCTGTTCCTGCGCGCGAGCGGCTCGGGCGCCGTCGATGATCGCGTGCTGCAGCGCGCGATTTTTTTCGCGCCGCGCCGCCTTCCAGGCTTCGAATTCAAACATGGCGGGGTCAGCTCCATGCCGGAGCAGAAGCTTGACGATGCTGGTATGGCCCGCGCGCACCGCTTCGACCAGCGGCGTTTCGCGGTAGGGGCCGGGAATATTCGGGTTCGCCTTGTTCTCCAGCAGGAACTTCACCGTATCCGTCTCGCCGCGGCTCGCGGCATGGCGCAAAGGCCGCCCGTGCTGCGCGTCGGGATCGGCGCCGTTCGCGAGCAGAACGCGCGCAACGTCGAAAAACTTGGCTTCGCTGGCGGCGACAAAGGCCTCGTTGTCGTTTGCGGAAGCCGAAACGCCGTGCGCCAGCAGCGCCGCCACCACCGCTGCATGCCCGTGGCGGCAGGCGGAGGTGAAAGCCTCGTTATTGCCGGCCGCGGCATCCGCGCCCTTCGAGAGCAGGTAGTCGACAAGATCTTTCCGGCCATGCTGGGCGGCGCGCTCCAGCGGGTTACCCTGGTTGATATCCGCGCCCGCCGCGACAAGCTTTTTGACCACGCCAAGATGGCCGTTCTCGCAGGCCTCTTTCATGGGGTCCCCGTTCCAGGCGGAATGATCGGCGCCCTTGGACAAAAGATATTCGACGACATCCTCGTGTCCGTGGCGCGAAGCGTTGCGCAGCAGCTCGTCGCTGTAATA
>SCTB01000024.1 GCA_004297545.1 Alphaproteobacteria bacterium | reverse complement strand
GTGAAGGAGCATTTCAACAAGGCCGGCAAGCTCGAAGCCTTCGCCGCCGCCCCGACGGATGACGAGAAAAAGGAACAGATAAAGCTGATGAAGGCCATGTTCGGCCGCGACGGCGCTTTCGCCTCGGTCAGGAACGCGGACATCTTCTTCCAGGTCGCGCGCCGCGTCGGCACCGACGCGGAACTCGCGCCGCTGCTGCCCGACGGAAAGTTCGACGCGAAAGACGCCGAGCTGCTGGAGAAATGCGAGATGAAGTCGCTGGCGGCCCTTATCAAGACCAAGCTTGGCGGAAACCCTTAAGCGATGGCGATTACACGCAAGATATATTCAGCCCTGCGCAATGCGTTCTCCCGCGCCGTGCACCTTGAAAGCGCCGATGACTACGCGCGCAAGGGGCCCGTCGCCGCCGCGATTGTCGAAGCCTCGCTGCGCCATTCCAGCGACGCCAGCGTCGACTACGGCATGCGGCTGCACGCGATCCTGATGAGGACGCGCACGCGGCACCTCGACACGCTGCTGGAGAAAAAAGTGGCCATCGTTCTGGATGCGCGGCTGTCGGGAATAAAGCCGGAAGGCGATGAAGACTATATCACCGGCGCGTACTACGATCGCCCCGAAGGCCGTATCGTCACGCTGTGGGACGACCCCGGCAGAAAATCTGGCTGGTTCGACGGCGAGACCTCGCATTACGGCCCGGTCATGCTGGAGAAGCTGGCGGACGCATTGAAGGCCGGCGCGAAAGGAGATTTATACGCCACGCGCTATTTCGTCGGCGATGCCGTCACGATGACGATGGCCATCGTCAATAAATGGGTCACGCCGGAAAGCGTCGACAATGCAGTCAAAAGATATCCGGATATCCGACAGCCGCCGCTGAAAAATCTCCCGCCTGGCAGAACGCCTTAACCCGTCTTTTTCCACTTGATGCCGCAGCCGATCGACGGAATCTGGTCGGCGGGGGCCTTGCCCGTTTCCGCCACTTGGGTCATGGCCTCCAGCAGTTCCTTGCGCGTCTCCGCCGTGGCCGGTTTTGACGGGTTCACGGCGTCGAGCCTGCCGCGATATTGCAATTCACCCGACTTGTTGTAGCCGAAGAAGTCCGGCGTGCAGACCGCGCCATAGGCTTTTGCCACGTCCTGCGTTTCGTCGATTACGTAGGGAAAGGTAAACCCGTTCGCTTTCGCGAACTTTTGCATGTTTTCAAACGAATCTTCCGGATGCGTCGTCACGTCGTTGGGCATGATGCCGATTACGCCGATGCCTTTTGCCTGCAGCGCTTTCATGTCGTCCGCCAGCCGCGGGGCGATGGTTTTCACAAAGGGGCAATGATTGCAGATAAACATAACCAGAGTGCCCTTCGGCCCCATCACGTCTTTGAGCGTATAAGTCTTCCCATCGACGCCTTTGAGCCTGAAATCATGGGGTTTGGAGCCGGTCTGAAGCGCGGGGGTCTGGACAGGGGGCATGGTGAAATCTCCTTTAAAACCTTCCTTTTCGGCGGCTTTGAGCTTAGAATGCCCTGCATGCATTTCAAGGGATTATTTACGGAACATGCTCCTTTATTTTCGCGACAGACTGCGCGCCGGCAAGGCCACCTTCAGCAAGGGGGAGCTGAGCCTCATCCTGGGCGTTTACGGCGAGCGGGTCAAACGCGGCGAATGGCGCGATTATGCCATCGACAGCCTGCCGGACATGGCGGTATTTTCGGTCTACCGCTCGGCGCAGGAAAACCCGTTGTTCGCGATCGCCAAAATCCCGTCGCGCAGCTTCCTAAAACCCTCGCAATATGCGGTATATTCGGGTAATAAGACCCTGAAGCAAAGCTCGTCCCTAAGCGACGTGCTGGCAGTTTTTGAAGAACAGCAATGAAACGGATTTTTCTTCTCGCCCTGCTCTGCCTTTCGATCTGCGCCGCGGCGCAGGCGGCGGGCGTGCGCTATCAGGAAGATCCCGTTTACATCAAGCTCAACAAGGATGACGAGCATCCGATGAGCGACCTGATGACGCTGGCGGCGGGCGGCGACGCGCGCGCGCAGTTCATCCTGGGCGACCTCTACAGCAAGGGGAAGGGCGGCCTGGCCCGGAACCGCGTCAAGGCGCGCTACTGGTTCGAAGTCTCCGCGCGGCACGGCTATACGGCCTCCTTCATTCGTCTGGCCGCGCTGGCCAAGCGCAGCCGGGATTACATCGGCGCCTATCAGTGGTACACGCTGAATGCCGACCATGGCAGCCGGCGCGAGGCGGCCTGGTCGAAATCCGAACTGCAACGCTTAGGCCTCAGCCTGTCGAAGGGCGCGGTCAGGGAAGCGAAGGACGGCGCGAAGAAATGGCTGGCCGGCCAGACGGAGGCCATGCGCATCATCCTGCAGAGCGAGAAATTGGCGCGCGAGACCCTGCCGCCGCCGGACCTGGGCGAAAAAAACAAGCCTGAAAAGAAAGACGAAAAAACGGCCGTGAAGGACACGCCGGAGACACCGGAAACACCAAGGAAGGAGCATCACTACAATGAGTAAGATCAAGGTAAAAACGCCGCTGGTCGAGATGAACGGCGACGAAATGACGCGCATCATCTGGGACATGATCATCGCGCGCATGATCACGCCCTATCTGGACGTGGAACTGGTTTCATGTGATTTGTCCATCGAAAACCGCGACCGCACTGACGACAAAATCACGGTCGACGCCGCGAACGCGATCAAGAAATACGGCGTCGGCGTCAAATGCGCGACGATCACGCCCGACGAAGCGCGCGTGAAGGAATTCAACCTGAAGAAAATGTGGAAGTCGCCCAACGGCACGATCCGCAATATCCTGAACGGCACCGTGTTCCGCGAGCCCATCATCTGCAAGAACGTGCCGCGCCTGGTCACCACCTGGACCAAGCCCATCGTCATCGGCCGTCACGCTTTCGGCGACCAGTACCGCGCGACGGACGTGAAAATCAAGGGCCCCGGCAAGCTGACCATGGTGTTCGAACCCGCGGGCGGCGGCGAAAAGCAGACCTGGGAAGTCCACAACTTCGAGGGCCCCGGCGTCGCCATGGGCATGTACAACACGACGGAGAGCATCGAAGGCTTCGCGCGCGCCTGCCTGAACTACGGGTTGCAGCGCAAATACCCCGTCTACATGTCGACCAAGAACACGATCCTGAAAGCCTATGACGGCGACTTCAAGGACATCTTCCAGCGCATTTTCGACACCGAGTTCAAAGCAGCCTTCGACAAGGCCGGCCTCACCTACGAACACCGCCTCATCGACGACATGGTGGCTTCCGCCATGAAGTGGGAAGGCGGATTCCTGTGGGCCTGCAAGAACTACGACGGCGACGTGCAGTCGGATTCCGTGGCTCAGGGCTTCGGCTCTCTCGGCCTGATGACCTCGGTGCTGCTCACGCCCGACGGCAAGACGGTCGAAACGGAAGCCGCGCACGGCACGGTCACGCGGCACTACCGCCTGCACCAGCAGGGCAAGCCGACCTCGACCAACCCGATCGCCTCGATCTTCGCCTGGACGCAAGGGCTGAAGTATCGCGGCAAGTTCGACAACACGCCCGATGTCGTGAACTTCGCCAACACGCTGGAACGCGTCTGCGTCGCCACCGTCGAAGCGGGCGACATGACGAAAGACCTCGCGCTTCTCATCGGCGAAAAACAGCCGCACCTGACGACCGAGCAGTTCATGGACAAACTCATCCAGAACCTCAATGTCGCCATGCGCAAGGCGGCTTAGCTGAAGGAGTGATTGAATTCATTCAGGGAAAAGGGGCCGCAGGGCCCCTTTTTCATGCCATAAACTGCTTGACTTTTTATATTACATAATACATTATACGTGGTGTTTTAGCCCGAGGTTCAGGGAAGGTTCGCCATGAAAAAGATCGTTTTCGCCGCGCTTAGTTTTGCCGCCATAACAATATTGGCCCCGGCAGCTTCGGCCGATAACCCGACCTACGCCACCGTACTCTGCCAGAACGGCCCCGCCATCACCGCCTGCCCGCCCGGCATGCCGAGCAACCTGAAGCCAGGGTCGGTGCGGATCACGCGCACCCAAGCCGCCACAATCGCCGCCAGCAACGCAGCCGCGGGCGGCGTTGCCGGAGGCGGCCAGGCCATCAATGCGAACTCATCCAGCGTCGCTTTCAACCAGACGACGGCCGACAGCATCGCCGCTGGCCAGAAATCAAATACCAGCGTCACCGGCCGCACCGACAACAGCACGAGCGTGACCGGCTGGACGGTGACCGAAAGCGTTTCCACGACGGCGAACAACAGGACCACCGGCAGCGTCGCCTGGTCGCGCGACAGCAGCGACAGCGTCACGGGCGCGTCCAGCAGCTCTTCCTCAAGCGCCAGCGTCGCCTCGGGCCAGGGCGGCAGCACCAGCGTCGTGCATTAGAAACTCGGGGCTGGTTTTCATTCCGCTGTCCTTCGCGCGCCCGCCCTGCCCGAAGACAGGCGCATGAGCGCCTGCAAGACGCCCCGCGAAAACGCCGGGCAGCTAAAGCACCTGCAAGGCCTTCCGGGCCTTTGCGAAAAATTCGCAAACACAGCCGAAAAAAGGCGGTATTTCAGGCGAATATCCGGATTCCGTTGACGATTGGCGCAGATTCGCTAGGCTTTATCTATCAACAGAAAGGTTGTTAGATGGGCATCCGAGACGCCTTCCGCCGAGCCTCAAAGAGGATCGGCATTGCCTTGTGCTGTCTGTCGATGGTGTTTTTGGCCGCCTGCGGGTACCCCGGGCACCAGCTGGGGCAGGATCCCGGATTGCAGGGGACGACCGTCGTGGAGGCCATGTTCGACGGCGCAGCCGCGCAGAAACACCTGACCATCGACGGCGCCAGCCTGCAGTCAAAGAACGCCTATAGCTACAGCGGCCCCGTCACCATCCGCGGCGACGTGCCGGCGAATACGGAGATCAGCATCGAGAACGGCCGCCTTGAAGTGACCGGCAACGTCGGCGCGGAAACGAAAATCGACGTGCAGATGCCGGTGCGCACGCACCAGGAAAGCTATACCTACACGACCTTCATGATGGTGGGCAAAGTCATGATGCCGATGGTGCATACCGGCCATCGCACCGTTATCGACGGTCTCGCCTTCCCCGGCGACACGCATCCCGCCGTCAAGGTGGACGGAACGATCGGCAACAAGGTGACCATCCGGGCCAACGGCGGTATCGAAGCCGGCGGCTGGGGCACCGAGCTGAAGGTAGAAACCGGCTATGGCCGCACCCTGCAGCAGGTTCCCGCGCCCAGATCGCCAGGGCCGTCGAGCTAGGTCTAAGCCCGTTGACCAGCCGATTGGTTCGCCCCACAACTTGATGGATAGGGCAATTGGCTTTATACATGAGGCATGGATGCTAAAGGCCAAGCCCCTGTTGACCGGTTCAATGCCGCCCTGCGCTCGATAACTTTTGCGGGCGCATTCTTTTTGTTTGCGCTGAGCCTGCCGGCGGCTTTGCCCGGCCTTGCACCCCCGTCTATGGATCTGCCCAGCCACTTCGCCCTGCAGTACCTGATCGCGAGCGTCATTCTGCTGGGGTGGAGTTTTTATCCGCTGGAGACGGGGCGCGAGACGAAGATCATTCTGGCGCTGGCTTTTCTTGCGAACATTGCGGTGCTCGCCCCCTATCTGCCGCTTTCCCGCGCACCGGAAACTGCCACAGGCAAGCCGCTGAAGATACTGCAGACAAATATCCTTTACCTGAATACCCGGCCCGCGGCCTTTCAGGCGCTCGTCGCGCAGGAGAAGCCCGACATCATCTTTGTCATGGAAACAAACTCGGCCTTCGCAAAGGTGCTGAGAGCGATGAAGGCGGATTACCCATACCAGAATATCATGCCGGAGAACCAGTGGGCCGACGGACTTGCCCTGCTGTCAAAAGCGCCGCTTGAGAATTTGCAGGTGCTGAACCTGAAGAACGCCGCAATGCCCGGCTATGCTTTCGGCATCGGCCAGGGAAAAGAAAAAATCGAGTTCGTCGCCCTTCATACGATGAACCCGCTGCATGGGGTGGAAATCAGGGACGCCTCCTTTACGGGTGTCGAGAAGAGGTATCAGACAGGCGCTCCGCAGAATCTCGTCGTTTTGGGCGACCTGAACGCGAGCCCCTGGTGCCCCGCGCTGCAGCGGTTTACGCATGCCCTCCCCGGCATGAGGAACGCGCGGGCGGGCCGGGGCCTGTTTTTAAGCTGGCCCACGTTTCTACCCTTTTTCATGCGCATCCCGATTGATCACACGCTGGTCAGCGACAATATCGCGGTGACGGACTACCGCCTCGGCCCCGATATCGGCAGCGACCATTTTCCCGTCATCGCGACGCTGGCGCCGGGAAGGGTGAAATGACGACGCTTCTCCTCCTCGCCGCCATCGGCCTCCTGCTGCTGAGCCTGACGCCAAGGCTTCCTGCCCGGCCGCATGCTCTGATCGACTTGCCGAGTCATTTTCCGGTGCAGTATTGCGCCGCCGCCGTGCTGCTGGCGCCGCTGGCGCTGTTTTTCGGCGCACCGGTTTCTGCTGCGATTGCGGCCTGCTGTTTCTTTATCACACTGCATGAGCTGCGCCCGCTGCTGCCCAAAGGGCTTGTAAAATCTCCCGACAGGCAGACGCTGAAAATCCTGCAGGTCAACGTCCTGAAATCCAACCCCGTGCCGGGGCTGCTGCAGAAGTTGATTCTGGACGAAAAGCCCGACATCGTCACCTGCTGCGAGGTGAATCCGGATTTTGCCGCGATGCTGCAGGGCCTGAAAAACGATTACCCGCATCGTCTGATTACCGCCGGAACGGATTCCTACCGCGTCGCCCTTTTATCGAAGCTGCCCTTCGTAAAAATAGAGCAAACGGCTTTCGGCGGCGCGCGGACGGAAGCGATTGTGTTTCGCGTCGAACTGAACGGCAGGATTATCGACGCTGTTTCCCTGCATCCCTGTACGCCCAACGCAAATATCAAAAGCCGCGACAGTGAATTCGCCGCCATCGCCGACCGCTTCGCCGCCGAAAAGCCGGAGCGCCTGATGCTGATAGGGGATTTCAACGCCACGCCCTGGTGCCCGGCGATGAAGCAGCTGACGAGAACTTTAAAGCTGCGAAACGCGCGCGAGGGGCGCGGCATCAATACGACCTGGCCCGCCTGCCTGCCGTTCCTGTTTCGCATTCCCATCGACCATGTGCTGGTCAGCACGAATCTGGGCGTCGCCTCCTTCGGCGCGATGCAATCTATCGGCAGCGATCATCTGCCGACGCAAACCGTGATCTACTTCAAGTAGCTGAAATATCAACGGTATTTTATTATCGCTGACGGATTGACATAAGGTGACTCCCCCGGTATTTTAACATAACTTCAATTTCAAACAGCTGCGGAGACGACATCACATGGCGACCTATCCCACACGCACCGGCACCAGCAACCACAGCCTTCGTAAAACCTTCCTCAAAGTCGCGGCCTGCTCCGTCCTGCTGTTCGGCTCCTACCAGTTCTATGTTCCCGATGGCGCGAAAGACGCTGTCGGCCAGAAGGTCGAAAGCGTAACGGGCTCGAAAACCATCGGCCATGTCTTCGGCACGCTGCACCCCTGGGAAAAGCCCCTTGTTCAGGTAAACCTGCCCAAGCCAAGCAACTGACCAGGAAACATTTAGAGCAATCTCAGGTGGTAAATGTTCCGTTTTTCAGGAACGCCGCCGACATTTTCCAGACGCTCGGCATCCATACCATTTGGGAATGATCCCCGGATATTACGGCGTGCTCTTTCATGCCGGCCACTTTCGTGCTTTCGACACTGACCACGCCGTCGTTGGGCTTGGGCAGGTCGGGAACAATCGCATTTCGCGCGAGGCGGAACCAGTGGTTGTCGCCCGCAATGACGCCGCATTCGAAATTGACCGCCGGCAGCCGCGCGGGAACGCCGTCGCCCCTGGTGCCCAGCGACTTCCCGGCCTCGCCCAGATACCATTTGAAGGCAGGCAGATCGCTCACGAAGTCCGCGACCTGGCTGCCCTTGTTGGGCGTGCCGATCATGACCACGCGGCGAATTCTTTTAACGCCGTATTTCAGCGCATACATCCTCACCATGATCCCGCCCATGGAGTGAACGACGAAGTCGATCTTTTTTGCCGGAACCCCGTTGATGAAGGGTGCGACATGATCGTCGAGCAGCGTCTCGAAGTTCTTGGCGCGGGTCGGGTAGGACATCGAATGAACGGTATAGCCCTGCTTTTCAAGGTAGGACGATATCCCCGACATGAAATACTTGTTCACGATCAGGCCGTGCAGCACGACGACGTGCTTTTCTCCGGCGGCGGATTTCGCCGGTTTCACCGGCTTCGACGGCTTTTTTGCCGCCTTCAGGCGCTTGCCGAGCTTGGTCAGCTTTGCCTTTTTAACCAGCTTCTTGACAGATTTCCGGACGGACTTCCTGATGGATTTTTTCTTAGGTTTACGCATCGACTTTTGGCCATTTTGTGAAAGCGAAGAACCAGACAGCTATAACAGCAAGGTGGGGAACGACCGTAAACAGGGCCCAGTAGGGGCTTTTTCCCGCGCGGCTTAAAATGACGGCCGACATGGACATCAGCGAAAAAAGAAAAAGCCCACATATCAGGTATCGCACCCATTCCGGCAGTTCGCTCCAGATCATGATTTCATCTCCTTCGTGCGCGGCCACTTTATGAATGCAAGATAAGCTGCAGCGAAGATAGGTCCGACATAGGGTATGAGCAGTAGCAGCGCGGGCCACGGCTTAAACCCGGCGCGCATGAAGATACGCACCGCCGGCGCCATGACAAGCATCGCTGAAATGTAATACTGCGACAGTGAATTATGCAGCATCTCGCTTACAGCACCGGTATCCACGTTACTTTTCCTCCGGAATATACGGTAATTCGTGCAGCAGCCAGACCAGAAGCGTCAGTATGACCAGCGCCCCCGCCTGATGCAGTGTCGCTAACATGATATTCACATGGGACAGCAATGTCGAGACGCCAAGACCGACCTGCGCAAAAGCCATAAAAACGAGCCCGCCGAACAGCTTGCGCAACCTTGGCGGCGGATTGAAGGCCCGCGCTCGCAGGGAGAGAAGTATGATCCCGCAGAAGGTGGCGATGGCCAGCACCCGGTGCGTGAACTGCACGGTCGCGGGCTCCGCCAAGGGGGCCTTCCAGGGCGGATTCACCTGCAGGCCTTCCAGCGGCCATAGGTACCTTCCCATCATCGGGAAACTGTCATTGTAAAGAAGCCCCGCCCTTAAGCCCGCGACGAAGGCGCCCCAGACCATGGTGGCCACCGCCAGCAGGAGAATCAGCTGGACCAGCCTGCGCAGGCGGGTCAGCCTGCCGGCATCCCGCTCCGGCTCCAGGCCGAAAGACAGGCCGAGCCGGAACATCGCCGCATAAATCAGGAAGGCCAGCATGAGATGCGCCGCCAGCAGGTAATGGCTGACCGCCGGCTGGTCGACGAGGCCGCTTTTGACCATGAACCAGCCCAGCGCCCCTTGCGCGAAGCCCAGCATGAGGACGAAGAAGAACGCGGGTTTCGACGTGGCGGGGAGCGCCCCGCGCAGCCAGTACCAGCACAGCGGCGCAGCGTAAAGGACGCCCACGACGATTCTGCCCCAGAGCCGGTGAAGCCATTCCCAGAAGAATATCTTCTTGAATTCCGGCAAAGTCATGCCGGGGTTCATCTTCAGGAACTGCGGGGTCTTTTTGTAAAGATCGAATTCATGCGCCCATTCCTGGGGCGACAGCGGCGGCTTCGCGCCGATGACAGGATTCCATTCGGTGATCGAGAGCCCGGATTCGGTAAGGCGCGTAATAGCCCCAATGATCGCCATGACGAAAACGGAGCCGGCGCAAACGAAGAGCCAGCGCGCGATGCGTCCCGGCGGGACAGGTTTCCTCTTGGCCTTGGGCGCGGACCGGGGCTGGAGCTTGATGGAGAAATCGTTCATAGCGTCATGAACATCCGGACGGAAACAATCAGCATCACGGCCGCGAAGACGCGCCGCAGCATGGCATGCGGCAGGGTATGCGACGTCCGGACGCCGATCGGCGCCATCAGCATCGAGGCCGGGATGATGAATATGAGCGTTGCGAAATTCACGTAACCGACCGAATAGGGCGGCAGTTCCTGCAAGTGCGGCAGGCCCGCCAGCATATAGCCGATCGTGCCCGGCAGCGAGATCAGCAGCCCCAGCGCGGCGCCCGTGCCCGTCGCACGCGTCATCGGCGTGCCGATATAGCTCATCATCGGCACGGTCAGGATCGCGCCGCCGACGCCGATCATAGAAGAAACCATGCCGATGCCGACGCAGATGCCGTGCTGGATTTTTTCCGTGAGATACTGGCCCGGTTTCTCCTTCGGCCTTTCCTTGCCGAACGCCATGTAGAAGGAAAGAATGAAGGTAACCGACGCAAATATGCGCTTGAGAACCTCGCCATTCACGGCTGTCGCGAAAACGGAGCCGATAACGACGCCCGTCACGATAAACATCCCCCAGGACCTCATGATCGTGACATCGACAGCCCCGCGGCGGTGGTGCCCGAGCGCCGAGATGGAGCCTGTCGCGAAGACGACTGCCAGCGAGGTGCCGACCGCCAGGTGCATTGCATGCTGGGAGTCCATGCCCAGCGCCGACATCGCGAAATAGAGCGCCGGCACGAAGAGGATGCCGCCACCCACGCCCAGAAGCCCGGAAAGGAACCCGCCCGCGCAGCCGATGGTCAGCAGCAGCAAAATGACTTCAATAGGGGAGGGATCGGGGGGCAAGGGGTTACGCCTTCTTCTTGTGATGCCCCGACTATACGCCGGTTTTCCGCCGGAAGGAAACCCAAAATATGGCTGAAATTCCAAGATTTTTCTGGCTGCGATACCCGCGCGTCACATATCCGCCGTAAAGCCGATGCTACGTTTTTTCGCCAACGCAGGACCGCCCAGGACAGTGCGCAGGTTCAGCGCTTTGATGTCGGCTGCCTTCACGGTCCTCAGAATAGACTGCTTGTCGTCGCCCGTCATGGCCGGTTGTTCGCTTTCCTCGGAACCGAAGATGCGCTCCGCGATTACATCCGGAAGCTTTTCGAGGATCGAATCGACCTCGCGCATGTTGCGGAACCCTTTTTCTCCAAGGCGCTTGAGTCCCGTGGTGAACTGCCCGATCAGCGCGGTCCGGGCATCGCCGTCAATCGTGAAGCGGGCCTTTTCAAGCTTCCGGTCCAGCGCCTCCGCCATCTGTTCCGGCGTCGGGGCCGGGATGGTCCTGAAATTGCCGATCAGCTCTTTGACGCCCGGACTATGGTACAGCGCGGCCTCCATATCATCCGTGGCGCCGGTCAGGAAGATCACGGGTGGCTTTTCCCTCCCCTTAAGCGACATCTGCAGGGAGGCAAGAAACGCCGTATCAAGGCTCTTTCCCTCTGTGTCGCGGGGGCCGCCGGATAATTCTATCGTGATCACATCCGCCTTCGCGAGTATCGACGCCATCAGCGGCGGCGTCATGCTGCCGGACAGCAGGGCGAGGTTTTCCTTCGTGATTTCAAAATAATTCGGCCCTGCCATATCCAGCGCCACAAGCAGTTCAGCCTGCTTGCGCGCGAAAGTGCTTTTCCCGACGCCTTCGGGCCCAATGAATGCGGTGCTGTAATTCGTTTTCGGCAGAGGCGCGGCGGTTGCGTCTTCCGCGCAGGCCTTTTCGTAGTTCTGCCGGAAAACCATCCGCTTCGCTGCAGTCTTGAGATCGTCAAGACCGACAAAGCCGTCTTTCATTTCCTGCAGCACCTGTTGCGGCGGTTTTTTCTCGAACACCGTCAGATAACCTGAAACATCCGGCTCCTGCTGCTCCGCCTGCTCGGTGAATTTTTCCTTCAGTTCGCCCGGCGCCAGCGCAATCCGGCGCGCCGCAATCAGCCCGATCGACGTTACGATGGCGTCAACGTCAGGATGCTTATAGGGAGAAACCCAGAATTCCGCCTTGCCGCGTGCCTGGGATACATCCTGCTCGACGGTATTCTGCGGGTGCTCGAGGCGTTCGCATACCTTGTCATGCAGTTGCCCGATCGCTTCCAGAACGCCGCTGACGATGGCCCGGTAATTGGCGGTTTCGGAGATCAGGCCGCTCTTGAAAAGCCCGGCAATGTAAACGGGCAGGTCGGGCTGATAGGCGGGCCGCCCGTCTTTCAGTGTTTCGTGGATGGCGTGAATGACGACGCTCGCGGCGTCGTCCACGTCGTCGCTCAGCAGCACGCGGTCGGCGAGATACGCCTGGGTGTCGGTCGCGTATTTCCCTTCTTCCGCGACTTTCAGTCCCTTGTCGAACAGCATGTTCAGGATGGCGGTCGTGCGGCTGTTGAATTCTGCGGGCGTCATGGCCGACTGGACGGGCTGCGGCATGTCGGAATATTCAGTGCCCATCAGGACCAGCAGCGGGTGACGGCCATTCACCGATGTATCGGGCTGCAGCCCGCTGTCGAGCGCCGCCGTGACAAGCGGCACGTTGCGCTGTTCAAGGCCTTGCGTGAATTCGCTGACGAGCGCGGAGCTTACATCTGGCGTCATTTTGCCTCCGAAGAACAAGGGCGGACTCTTTAATGTTGCCCCTATTCTAGGACAGAAGGCTTAACTTTTCATAAACCTGGTGACGGGCTGTTAATTATCTTTATAATTCAATATTTTAAATAAAATATCCTCCTGCTAATCAGTATATCCGATATCCGCATTGAGCAGAGTCTGTCCCTTCACGAAGGTGCCCGAGCCGCGCGCGATCTGCTTGCCTTCTGCATTGTAGAGGACTGCTTCCGCAAGTATCTGGCTTTTACTCTGGTGCACGACCTGCCCCACCGCGCGCAACGTGCCCGTTGTTACGGGCCGCAACAGATTGGTGTGGAAATCCGTCGTCAGCACGAAGACATCCTCGACCAGAGAATTCGCCGCGTAAAATCCCGCTTCATCCAGCAGCTTGAAATAGACGAAGCCGTGCACCGCCTTAGCCGCATGAAAATACTCGGAACGCACAGGCAGAGTTATCTCCGCCTTGCCTTCCGACACGGAAATACGCAGGTCAGGGTAATAGGAAAGATTGCACGGCGCGTTATGGTGCATTCTTTCAAGGCGGTGGTAATGCTGGGTGTTCGGCATGGCTGACTATCCTTTGGAGCAAGAATAGCAGATTTTCACAGGCGGTGAAGCTGCCTTACGCAGCCGCCTTGAAATCGAGGCCCACGTCGAAATTGGGCGCGCTGTGGGTGATGGCGCCGGAGGATATCAGGTCAACGCCCGTGGCGGCGATTTTCGGGATGCGGTCGAGCGTCACGCCGCCGGAAGCCTCGATGACGGCCCTGCCCGCCACCATCTTGACGGCAGCAGCCATGTCTTCGAGACTCATGTTGTCGAGCATGACGATATCAACGCCCTCTTCCAGCACTTCTTTCAGCTGGGCCAACGTATCGACCTCGACCTCGATTTTGACGGTATGACCGATATTCTGCTTGGCGCCGCGAATAGCGACCTTTACGCCGCCCGCCATCGCGATATGGTTGTCTTTAATCAGTACGGCATCATCGAGGCCATAACGATGCGGAATGCCCCCACCGACCTGCACCGCGTATTTTTCAATCGCGCGCAGGCCCGGCGTGGTCTTGCGCGTGGCCGCGATACGGGCCTTGTGGTTGCCCACGGCACGCACCATTTTGAGCGTCAGGGTCGCGATGCCGGACATGCGACCCACGAAATTCAGCGCCACGCGCTCGGCCGTCAGGATGGAGCGCGCCCGGCCCTCGATTTCCATGACCTCGTCGCCCTTTTTCACGTCGGAGCCTTCCGGCTTCAGGCGTTTGACGGTGAGAGTCGGGTCAACTGTTTTAAAGGCAAGCTCGGCAAGATCGAGGCCGGCAATGCGCCCCTCTTCGCGGCTCGCGATAACGACTTTGGAGCGCGTTTCGGCCGGAACCGTGCTGTTCGAGGTGATATCGCCGGAGCGGCCGAGGTCTTCGGCCAGCGCCATTTTCACCAAAGGCTCGAGTATCACCGCGGGCAGCGGGGCAATGGAGGTCATGTTGCGTACTCCTTAAGCTGCGGTTTCGCGCAGCGTCTTGCGGGAGAGTAGCGCATCCACAGTCAGCGCTTCAACCTCTTTCAGCGTGACGAAGCTGCGTTTCTGCCAGCTGCGGACGGGGGCCGGGAAGTCGCTGCGGCAATGTCCGCCGCGGCTTTCCGTGCGGCGCAGGGCCGAAACCGCGATCATGCGGGCGACGAGGGCCATATCCGCAGTTTTAGTATCCCGCGCCTCGGCATTCGCGCCGATGACCGAGATTTCGCGGATGGCGTCTTTAAGGCCCTTCTCGAAGCGGATCACGCCGACCAGGTCGCTCATGATATGGCGCAGCTCGTCGCGCTCCGCATCCATGTTGGACGCGGGCAGTTTCGGCAGCGCGCCGGTGTTGATGCGCAGGGGCTCGGTGCCTTTTTCGATGAAGCGTATCATGTCTTCCGCCGCGCGGCCGCCCATCACGACAGCTTCCATGAGGGAGTTCGACGCCAGGCGGTTCGCGCCGTGCAGGCCCGTGGCAGCCGCTTCGCCCGCGACCCAGAGGCCGTGGATGGAAGCGCGGCCGTTCAGGTCGGTTGCGACGCCGCCCATGTGGTAGTGCACGGCCGGCATGACCGGGATCAAATCGCGCTTCGGGTTCAGGCCGGCGCGGGCCGAGGCCGAAATCAGCGCCGGGAAGTGCGAGGTGTCGATATGGCGGCAATCGAGATAGACTTTTTGCCCTTTCTGCATCTGCGCGAAGATGCCGCGGCTGACGACATCGCGCGGGGCGAGTTCGGCCATTTCGTGGTAATCGAGCATGAAGCGCTCGCCCCGGCTGTTGACCAGATATGCGCCTTCACCGCGCAGGGCTTCGGTCGCCAGAGGCGCCGGGTCTTCGCCGATATCGAGAACCGTCGGGTGGAACTGCACGAACTCGAGGTCGGAGACGACCGCGCCGGCGCGCGCCGCCATGGCGACGCCGCGGCCGATGGCATGCAGCGGGTTCGAAGTGGCGGCGAAGAGGCCGCCGATGCCGCCCGTGGCGAGGAGCACCGCGGGAGCCGCATAGACAACCGGCTTGCCGTCCGCAAGGCGGCGGCACAATACGCCCTGGATGGGGCCCATTGTGGCGCCTTCACGGCGGATGAGGCGCTCGGCCGAAACGCCTTCGACGAAAACGATGGAGGGGGTATGACGCACCGCTTCGACCATCGCGCGCATCATTTCCGCGCCGAAACCGTCACCGGCGGCCGCTTTCAACACGCGGCGGCGGGCATGGCAGGCCTCGCGGGAAAGCTTGTAGGCGCCTTCCTCGTCGCGCTCGAATTTCACACCCAGCTTGTCGAGCATCTGGATGTAGCGGGGAGCCGCTTCGACCAGCGTGCGGACGACTTCGGTATCCGCCGTGCCGGCGGCTGCCTTCAGCGTATCCGCGATATGGCTGTCCGTCGTATCTTCCTTGCCGACCGCAGCGGCGATGCCGCCCTGCGACCAGGCCGAGGCACAGATGCCGCCCAGGGGCTTTTCACTGAGCACCAGCACGCGGCGCGGCGCCAGCGTCAGGGCCGCGAAGAGGCCGGCAGCGCCCGAGCCTATGATTACAACTTCCGCTTTGTCTTTGATTTCTGCAGTCATGGTCATGGTCCTTATTTCGAGGCTTCGAGCATTCTGTCAACCGCCGCTTTGGCGCGGGCGGCGACACCTAAGTCCACCGTCACTTCATGCGTCATGGTCAGGAGCGAATTGAGGATTTTCGGCAGGCTGATGCGCTTCATGTGCGGGCAGAGGTTGCAGGGGCGCAGGAATTCGATGTTCGGGTTGCTGGCCGAGATATTGTCGGACATCGAGCATTCGGTGATGAGAACGACCTTCTTGGGCTGCTTGCCGATGACGAAATCCGCCATCGCCTTGGTCGAGCCCGAGAAGTCGGCTTCAGCGCAGACTTCCGGCGGGCATTCGGGGTGCGCCAGCACCAGCGCGCCGGGATAGGCCTTGCGAAACTTGATGATGTCATTCGCCGTGAAGCGCTCATGCACTTCGCAGGCGCCCTGCCAGGTCAGGATTTTCTTTTTCGTCTGCTTGGCGATGTTGCGGGCGAGATACTGGTCGGGGATCATGAGGACCGTATCGCTTTCGAGGCTCTCGACAATTTTGAGGGCGTTCGACGAGGTGCAGCAGATATCCGATTCCGCTTTCACTTCGGCCGAGGTATTCACATAGGTCACGATCGGCACGCCCGGGAACTTCTGGCGCAGCAGGCGGACATCGGCGGCAGTGATGGAAGCCGCGAGCGAGCAGCCTGCCTTCAGGTCGGGGATCAGAACGGTTTTTTCGGGGGAAAGAATTTTGGAGGTTTCGGCCATGAAATGAACGCCCGCCTGGACGATCAGCTTTGCATCTGTCCTGGCGGCCTGCTGCGCGAGCTGGAGGCTGTCGCCCGAGAAGTCGGAGACGCAATGGAAGATTTCCGGCGTCATGTAGTTATGCGCCAGGACAACCGCGCCCATCTGCTTTTTCAGGCGGTTGATTTCAAGGATATAGGGGGCGTGCGTAGCCCAATCGAGTTCGCTCACGACGCGCTTGACCTTGTCGTACAGGGGCGCCGCTTCCTTCGCTACCGCCGGGGTGTAGCTGAGTTGAAGGGTCTGGTGGGTTACTGTGTCGAACATTTCAGGGCTCCTTACCTCATCTGTCGGGCCTCTATATATGCCGGGCCCTTTTTGCTCTGTCTGAGTATAACTTATATACTCCATTAGAGCATAAGTCAATGAAGATATAGTTAAAGTGAGCATAATTTATTCCCATTTAATATCAGATAGTTATATGCGTTTTTCGGGAGGCCTGAGCGGTTGTTTCTGGAATTTTCTTTCCTTCTTCTGCGAATCACGAGGGACCGAATCTCCTTCCTTATGAAACCTTGTTATTTTTCATAATCGATGATAAAATCTATCCGCCGCGGCACTCGCGGCTTTGACCAAAGTGACAAAAAAATTTCATGACTCTGAAAGACATATTTCGCCGGGCTGTTTACTATCTCGTGCGGGGTCGCCCGCTCGACAAGCGCCTCGTCGTGCAGATCCGCACGGCGATCGGCATGGACGATCCGGCGCCTATTCCCGGCCTGCTGGCACAGAATCCACAGCCGGATGACATCTTCGGATGGGACAGCCGGTCCCCGGAAGAAACCACGCCGCTATTCCTTGCGCTGGCCTCGAAAAAGCTCAAGGCGGCCGGCGCGCTTCTGGAGGCCCGCCCGGAATGGCTGGAGCTCCGCAACAGGAACGGCCAGACGCCGCTGCAGCGCCTTGCCCTGAATTGCGAAGACCCGGAGACATTTAAATTCCTGCATGAAAAAGGCGCCGATATGGAAGCCACGGACAAGAACGGCGGCAATGTCACGATGATGGCTATACGCCATTCTGCCCTGAACGCCGCCACCATCCTGATCGGCTTGGGCGGACGTGTCGATCTTGACGACCCTGTCATCGAGATCCAGCTGCGCGTCGCGACAGACGAAATGAACCTGCCGTTCCTGAAAGCGATCGGCACGCTGCGGGAGGAACAGAAAAGGCAACAGAAAGCCAATCTCGAGGCCGATATCGGCGCCATGCATGAAGGGCTCGCTGCACCGCTAACGGTAAAGACGCTGCGGCTCAAGAAAGCGGAACTCTAGATAATCAGGATGCGGGCGATAGTTTCACGCCCGGCGCCGGGCGTTCGAACACCACGTCGCGGCGGAAGCGAAACAGGGCGGCGGGACGCCCGCCGGCTTCGGCGGATTTCTTGCCGGGAATTTCCTCGACCATGCCCGAACCTTCGACCAGACGGCGGAAGTTCTGCTTGTGCAGCGTATGGCCGACAATGGCCTCCACGGTCTTCTGCAGATGCAGCAGCGTGAATTCCGGCGGAACAAGCTCGAATACGACCGGGCGATATTTCAGCTTGCCGCGCAGGCGGCCCATGGCCGTCGCCAGGATGCGGCGGTGGTCGTAAAGCATGGAACGGCCCGGCACCAGCACATAGTCCACCTTGATGCCCTTGTCGCGGATGGATTCATAAACGAGGCGCGCTTCATATAACAGCTCGTAGCGCTCCAGCACCTTTTCTTCGTCCCACGGGATATCGTCGAGGCCGAAACAGAGGTCCGCGCGCATGCGGCGGTTGGCCTTCTCGTCCCTGGTTTCCGCCGAATTGGCCCAGCGCTTCAGTCCGAGTTCGACGACATCGCTGATGATCTTCGGGCGGCCTTCGCGCCAGTCCTCCCAGGGGAAATAGCTGTACCAGTCGCCCCAGAAAACCTTGTCTGTGATTCTCGTCTGCTCCGGCTGGGTCAGGGCAAGGTAGCCGATGGAAACGACGCGGGAGGATTCCGCAGCCTGCCCCGCGTAGCGTCCGCGGTTGCCGAAAGTATAAAGCTGTTCCACGTAGCCGGGATTGAGCGGCGTCTGGCTTTTGACCCAGGAACGCAGGCCCAGTTCCAGAGTCGTGTGCTTGTCCGGCTCGAAGGGGCCGAAGGGAAGCGCGTCGCCTTCCTCGTTGGTCGGGTGGACTCCCGCCGACAGGGCGTGTTCCGCGCCGCGCACGATGAAAACCTTGGGCTCGTGGCTCTGGACGGAAACGATAACCGCAGACAGGCCGATCAGGATGCCTTGTTCCTGCTGGGATTGTGCAACCTTCGGTTTCATTGCGCCTGCCATCACCGTAATGCAAAAATCATTTGTCGTCGTAAAAAAGCGTCCGTTGTTTTTTGGCGGATGCGTTATGCACCATCGGCCGCCAGGCCAAGGCGTCCTGCTCGGCGTTGTTCTTTTCGTAGGAGCTCAGCTGTTTCGTGAGTTCGGTCTTGTTCTTAACCGCCGTGACCATGTTGTCGGTGTCGCCGGCATTCCTGTAGGCGTTGACGGCAAGCAAAAACCACTTGTAGGCCGCCTGCGGGTTCTTGGAAACCCCGATGCCGTCCTGATAGACGCTGGCCAGCTCCATCATGCCGTCGGCATAGCCCGTCTCTGCGGCGTATTCGTACCATTTGGCGGCCCTCTGGGGATCGGTATTCACGCCGCGCCCTTCGGCGTACATCTTGCCCAGCTCAATCATGGCAAGACGGTCGTCTTTCTCTTCCGCCGCTTTCTTCAGCCATTTCAGGGCCTGCTTGTAATCCACCGCGACGCCCTTTTTATTCCAGTCGGTGATCTTGCCTTCGTAGAGCATGCCTAAACGCCGCATGGCTTCGCCCTTGCCGGCCTCCGCGGCATGGAGATACCAGATAATGGCGTCGTCAATCCCCTTGTCGGGACCACCGTCGCCGTTTTCGTACATGCGCGCGATCGCCAGCTGCGCCGAGGTGTGCCCCTGTTCCGCCGCGCGGCGGAACCATTCCAGCGCCTGCTCGCGGTCCTGGTCGGTGACCTTGCCTTCCGCATCCTTGCGCCCGGTCAGGTACATGTATCCCAGCGCGTATTGCGCATACATATCGCCCTGGTTGGCGGCGTAAGTATACCATTTCAGCGCTTCGGAGGAATTCTTGCCGATGCCGTCCGCGGTGCGGTACATCGTTGCAATGTTATATTGCGCGCGCATGTTTCCCTGCATCGCAGACTGCAGGAACCACTGCGCCGCAAGTTTCTTGTCGGCCTGGTAGGGGCGTCCCGTGCGCAACATGGTGGCGAGGTTGTTCTGCGCGATCGGATCGCCCATCTGCGCGGCGGCGGTGTACCATTTGAACGCTGCCTTGTCGTCCTGCGTGACGCCGTGCCCGGCTGAATAGATATAGCCAAGGTACACCATGGCAGGCAGGTAATTCTGCGCGGCGGACTTCTTGTACCAGCTCGACGCGCCGTAAACGTCCTTGCCCATGCCGAGGCCCGAATCCATCATGTAGGCGAGATAATATTGCGCGCGGGGCTCACCATCGTTGGCAAGGCGCAGGAAATGCTTCAGCGCCAGTTCATTATCGCCGTAGTTGAACGCAGCCATGCCGTCCTCGAAACTGGGCTCAAAGACCTGCGCCTGCGCGGACGGCATGGGGGCCGCGGCAAAAGTGAGGCCCGCCAGCAAAAGAATAACGATAAGGCGTTGTTTCATGGACGGCTTGATATCCCCGGAGGCTTTGGTTCCCTGAACTTCGGAATAAGATAGTACGGCAAAGGCCAGTATAAAAGCCTTTGCCCTGAAAATCCTTAACTTTTTTCGAATTTCAGGTACTTACTCCGCCATCCCGATGGCCGACATGTAGAGCGCAAGCAGCTCCTGCTCTTCCCGGCGTTTTTCAAGATTTGTTTTGCGTAATGAAATGATTTTACGCATTATCTTGGGCTCAAAGCCGGTCGCCTTGGCTTCGCTGTAAATATCGCGGATATCCTCGGCAAGCGCCTTCTTCTCCTCCTCCAGCCGCTCGATGCGCTCGAGAAAGGACTTCAGCCGCGCGCCGGATACGTTCGCCGGGGCTGTTCCGGCATCGTTTTCATCGTCATCGGACGGTTTTGTTTTCAGGTTGGATTTAGCCATAACGGGACCTTCTTGCGGGGGTTTTCTGGAATTTGGAAAGGCATCATACGGCGTTTTTGCCGAAGGTCAATATAACGAATCGCCTGCTCAGGCCGCAGGCGGCAATATCGTGATATAGCTGGAGGAATCGCACAATTTCAGGACGAACAGCAGGTCTTCCTGCCGCAACCCCACGCATCCCGCCGTGGGGGAGAAGTCCGGGCGCGCCAGATGCAGAAAGATGGCGCTGCCCCGGCCTGGCACCGGCGGGCTGTCGTTGTATCCGATGATGACCGTGAGGTCGTAAAGATTGTCGTCGCGCGTCATTTTATCATGCACAGACGGATGCGGAAGGCGGATCTGAAGGTTATAGTCCGGATGGGCCGGATCCTCGCACCATCCTGTATCGGGCGCCAGGATGCTCACCGGCAGCCCGGTTTCCGGCTTCTGAAGGCGGTCTGCGCGATAGAGCAGCTGGCGCAGGGGATAAGTCCCGATTGGCGTCTTGCCGTCACCCTCGGTTTTTTCAACCGCGACGCCGGCGCGCCCGAGCGTGCAGTCGAACCGGTTCGGCCCGATGATGAGCGTGCCGGTCGCGGCGTCAAAAGACTTTGGCTGGACGACGATGTTCATGGCCTATATTTTCGCACAGGCAAAAATAAAGACAATTCACTATTTTTCAATCTGCGGGATCAGAAAGTCGCGGAATAGCCGGGCGCCTGCTGTTCGCGCTTCAGCGCGGCGTATTTGTCGAGCCCCGCCATCATCTTCTGGGCAATCAGCCCCGGCGGAATCGCGCGTTCTGGCGCATCCGCCGGGGCATCTTGCACGGAAAGGCCGGGAGTGGAGTCCGACGGTTTGGAAAAGATCGCGCCTTCTGGCCGATTTTCCGCCGCAGATGTGCCGTCCTTCGCGTATTGAACCGGCGGCGTCCGGGACAGGACGTAATCCGCCAGTTGTTTTCCCGCCGTCTTCGCGCCGTGGGACTGTTGTGCAGCGAAGGACGGGAAATTCTGTTTCACGTTCGGCGTCAGCAGCGACGCGCGCGCAGTTGCATTTGCGGGCGCGTCCGCCGACGCCACCGCGACAGGCGCCGGGCTCCTGTCGTTCCAGATGATGTGGGGCCTGGGCGCATTCTGCGCGAGCATTGTATCGGGCGCAGTATTGTGTTTCGGCTGGCTCAGCATCGCCAGCACGTTTTCCCCTATATCCTTGCCTGTCGTCTGCTCCGCTACGACATTGGCGACGCCCACGGCCGCGCCGATGGGCCCGCCGTACAGCGTGTCGCCCGCGACGCGCGCGATCGGGTTTATGTGGTGCCCTGTGACACGCTCGTAGATGGTGCTGACGACCGGGATGTGTTCCAGAGGATTGATGATGTCGAACAGCATGACGAGGAAGTCGAGAAATCCGTGGTGCTCTTTGTTCCCGGCAGGTTTTGCCGCGTCGCCGGGCGGGGCGGAATCTTGAGCCTTTTGCACAAGGCCTGAAAAATTTTCGGCCTCGGCGCCTTTTTTCTGCCCGATTACAGGCATATAACCGGCGGTCCGCTGGTCGGACGATGCGGCGATACTGGCGCTGTAACTATGCGGGTCGATCATATTCCCCTTCTCCCGCTTTATGGCGTTGCAAGGGCTATGCCAGCCTCAGGCCGTAGTTAATACATTGGAATCTATAATTTTTATGAGCCGCCTCGAAAACACGCCTGTCGACCGGAACTGGCATGGGCCTTGCTTATATACCCGGTGGAGAAGTGTTTGTGACCATTATTAGGTAAAAGCGATGGCGACCCTGTCACTGGATTCAGCCTTAAGCGGATTAAAAGCGGCGCAGCGCTCGCTCGACACCATTTCGAACAACATCGCGAACGCGCAGACCGTCGGCTACACACGCAAGATCCTGCCGCAGGAAACGCTGGTCGTCGGCGGCGTCGGCATGGGCGTGACGCTCGACGCCATCATGCGCAACGTGGACAAAGCCCTGCTGCGCGACCTGTTCAAGCAGCTGAGCGTCAGCCAGAGCGCGGCCGTAACGCAGACCTACCTGAACCGCATACAGGATTTCAACGGCGCGGCGGAGGCGGAGAAATCCATCTCAGCCATGCTGGGCAAACTCGCCGACGCCTTCTCCTCGCTGTCCGGCGCCCCGGACAATTCCGTCGCGCTGCAGCAGACCCTGACGGCCGCGCAGCAGGTGGCGAAAACATTCAACAACTACAACACGCTGCTGAACCAGATGCGCAGCGACACCGAAGGCCAGGTTTCGCAGGACGTGGTGCAGGCCAATGCCCAGATCCGGGCCATTGCCACCCTGAACCTTAAAATCCAGGGCCTGACCGCTTCAGGGCAATCGACCGCCGATCTCGAGGACCAGCGCGATATCGCCATCCGCAACCTGTCGAAATTCATGCAGATATCCACCTTCTCGGGCGAAAACAACATTCTGGTCGTCATGACCAAACAGGGCCAGACTCTCGCGGATACGACCGCGCACCAGCTGGTCTTCGAACCGAGCCCGCTGACGGCGTCGACCTATTACCCGGGCGGCGGCGCGAACGGACTGTTTATCGACAGTACCGGTGGCGCCGAGATTACGCAGGGGCAGATCGGCGGTGAAATCGGCGCATTGTTCGAGCTGCGCGACGATACCATCCCCACATACCAGGCGCAGATCGACGAGCTTGCCCAGAAAACGGCTTACCGCTTCCAGCAGGAAGGCCTGAAGCTGTTCACCGATGCAAACGGCAGCGTGCCGGTGAATGTCGCCGACCCCGGCATCGTCGGCTATGTCGGCTTCGCCGGCCAGATCCGCGTCAACCAGAACGTCGTCGCCGACCCGACGCTGATACGCCGCGGCACCAACGGCGGCATCGTGGCTTCGGGCTCGAACGAGATCATCCGCAAGATTTCCCAGTTCGCCTTCGGCGCCTACGAATACCAGCAGGCAAACGGCACGGCCGACATCTCGGCGGGCACGCTGTTTTCTTCGCTGTCGCTGACGCAGGTCAACAAGATCAACGGCGACCAGGACCTCACCGATTACACGCCGGATCTCGACGCGGCGCCGAACATCACCGCGCCCGCGCAGTTCTCCATCGATATCGGCGGCGGCCCGGTCGTCATCACGATCAATCCAGGCGACACGGCAACCGATCTCGTCAACAACATCAATACCGCGCTGGGCTCCAGCGTCGCGTCCTTAAGCGGCGGCGGGCAGCTTGTGCTGACCGCGGGCGCCGACATTACGCTGGCGGACATCGATATCGGCGCGGCGGGGATGGCGGACCTTGGATTTTCCTTTGGCGCCTTTGCCGCACAGGATCCCTCGTTCACGGTGCAGGTCGGCACGCAAAGCCCCGTGACCGTCAATATCAGCGCGACCGATACCGCGACCGACCTCCTGAATACGCTGAACGCCATCCCCGGCCTGATCGCGACGCTGGGAACCGGCGGCGAACTGATCCTGACCCCGCGCTACGGCGGCGACATCACGCTGGCGAACGTCACGGGGACCCCGCTGGCGGCGCTCGGCATGACGGTCGCCAACGTGGCGCATGCCGCGTTCCGTCAAAACAACCTGGGTCCCGGCGGCGCGCTGTCGACGGGCCTGTCGGCAGGAGGGTCGCTGGAAGACTTCGCGCGCGGCGCGATTTCGGCGCAGGCGGAAGACGCCAGCCGCGCCGCCGACTCCGCCAGCCGCGAAGACACCTATTTCCAGGCGCTGGACAAGCGCAATTCGGATGCCAGCGGCGTCAGCATCGACGAGGAAATCGCCGGTCTGACGCGGGTGCAGAGTGCCTATGCGGCGGCCGCGCGCATGATTTCGGCGACCGAAAAGATGCTGGACGACCTGCTCAATTCGGTGTAACGGAGGATTTCAGGACATGACGATCATCGGCGTATCATTCCTCGGCCAGACCGTTTCGCAGACGAACCGGTTGAGGGACCTCAACGCGACGCTGGCCGACCTCGAGCGGCAGATTTCGTCGGGCAAGAAATTTGACACGCTCGCGGGCTTTGGCGGCGTGACGGCGCAGAACGTGCAGCGGGTGCGCATGGACCGCAACCGCGTCCAGACCTATCTCGACAACATCACCACGGTGAACAACCGCATCAACGCCATGAACCAGGCGATGACGGCTGCGCGCAAATCCGTCGGCCAGGTCATCGATGGCCTCGTGACTGCGCTGCATGACAGCTCGGAGGACGTCGGCACTCTCTCGACGCTCGCCAGAAACGCCCTGAAATTCGTCCAGGACCTCGCCAATCTCAATGTCGGCGGACGTTACCTCTTCGCCGGGTCGGACACCACGAGCGCGCCGTTTATCGACGATGCGCAGCTCAACGCCAATTACCAGGCCGAGGTGGCCAGCTGGCTGAACGGCACGAATACGACGGCGCAGTTTTCCGCCAACGTCGACGCCTTCTCAGCGACCGCGCTGGGGTTCAATCCCGCCCTGTCGACGTCCGGAGCCGTTGCCGCACGCATCGACGAGTCGACGGAAGTCGATTATACCGTGAAAGCCGACCGGGACGGCTTTCAGGAGCTCGTCCGGGCCCTTGGGTTGATGGCGAACCTGAAAGTCCCGGACCCGAACGTGGACGTCCCGACGACGGCCGAGCTGGACGACATGCTGAACAGGGTTTTAACGATTGCACGCGCCGGCGTTGCCCAGATAGACCAGGCGGCAACGGACCTCGGTACCAAATACAACTTCATTGACGCCGTGATGCAAAGCCACCAGCAGGATGCGGCGACACTTGATAATCTGATCAGCGATACGGAAAACACAGACATGACAGACGCGATCGCCAAAATCCAGTCGCTGCAGACCCAGCTGCAGTCCTCTTATGAGGTGACCAACATTATCAGCAGGCTATCTCTGGTCAATTTTCTCTAAAGAAATCCCCTTAACATTTTGATATAGCTGGATAATAATGCCAGTTGAATATTTTCCATATTTATACTATAATATATGGAACATTTTCAAAGCGTTACTCTTTGGGGGAACTTAAAAAATGTCTTCGTTTAAAAGAGTCTTATTGGCATCTGTCGCGGGACTTACCTTTGCTTTTGGCGCCGCCAACGGTGTGCAGGCGCAGCAGCGGGAAAAGATTCCTGTCACCGACCTTCAGACCGTGACAACCCTTTATCACACCAAGGATTCAAAGGCGCTGGCCGATCTCGAAAACAGGCTCAACCAGGAACGCCCGGCGAATATGCCGCGCATCGTTTACATCGACCCCGACATCATGGCCCCCTGGCTGCAGCTCAAGGGCAGCATCCAGTTGTATCCTTCCATGACGGCGGAATACCTGAACGCGAAGAAAGTGCCCCCGCTTGACGACGCGACGCTGGTCGGCGTCGCGACCGCTTCTTTTAACATGCATCCCGGCGCGGCCGTTCCGCAATTGCGTAATCCCGGACTGACCGGCGCTGAGCTCGGCAAGTCGACCTGCATCGTCATTCCCTACAATCCGAACCTTTCTGCCGATGCCTATATGCGCCAGGCCTTCGACCTTGCCAACCCGAAGACAGGCGAGAAAGAAAGCATCATGACGGGGCTGAAACTGCAGATATCCATCAGCCGGCAGGATATGGCGGAGATTGTCGACGCCCGCGAGGCCTGGGGATGCTTCGATACGAAATTCGTCACGCAGATCAACCAGACACGGGATTTCGACCGCATCATGGCGCTTCACCAGACAGAGGTATTCAAGGACGTCGGCGGCCTGATGCAGGCGGTCAAGGACGGCGCCGACCCGTCGCTGATCGATAAATTCGCGGATTTCCGGGCGACAGCCTCGGGCCTGACGATGCGCCCGCGCGGCGAGCTTTTTTCGCCCACAGATGTCCCCTTCTACGGCTCGGTCATTTTCCAGACGGCGCCTGCCCTGCATGAGCTCAAGGCGCGCATTGACCAGATGGGGGTCGGGAAATTCCGGTCCTTGTCCGGCGAAGACATGATAAAAATGGCCGGCGAGATTACCGGGAAAAGCTCCATGACAGCGGAACAGGCCACCCATGTCATGGGCTTTGCGATGCTGGGCAACGGTTATTTCCGGTCTCTGGAAATGGTCAAGGCCGATCCCGCAGCCATCAAGTCCGCCAAGGAGGCCGTGGTTGCTGCGCTGAAGGTCCAGAATGACGCCATCGAGAAATCGATCCGCCCGATGACCCGCGAAGAAATCGCAGGATCGCTTGTCCCGCTGGTGACTCCCGAGATGTCCTACGACTACCTGCAGCGCGAAATCTTCGGCAATCCGGACGTGCAGAAAAACCCTGACGATCCCGTTGCGCGTTTCCGCGTGCACCAGGAACTCGTCGACAAGACGCGTGCGCTGATGGACCAGCATCCCGAGGCCGAGGGCGTCATACGCCAGGTGCTGCAGCACATCTTTATCAGCAACCCGATGATGGAAAAGGCTCCTCCGCCGCAGGCCCCGTCCAAAAACCTACCGATGCTGAAGGCGTAACATCATGAACATGGCGCGCAAGCTGCTGCTGACGACGACCGCGGGACTGGCGATACTCTTCGCCGGCTGCTCCGTGCGCGGCGCACAACCGCCCCCGCCGGCTCCCGCGGCTGACACGACGCCCGTTTCCGTTTCCACCGTCATGAGGGATTACAACACGGCCGCCACGCAGCGCCTCCGGACGCTGGAGGCGGAATTCAACAAGGACCGCCCCGCCGGAACGCCCGCCATCGTCTTCGTCGATTACGATCAGGTGGCGACCTGGTTCAACCTGCAGGAAGGGCCCGACAAGCTGGACAAGGCGGTCGGCGACTACCTGACGGCCCGGACGGGAAAAACCTACGATTCCGCGACGCTCGCCCGCCTGGCCAATGCCATGGACCGCCTGCAGCCGGCCGCTTTCACGCCGCGCTCGGGCGGCGGCGAATGCCTCGTCGTGCCGGAGTTCCCGGGTATCAGCTTCGACAGCTTCTATGCGGCAAGTTTCCAGGTGGGCACGCAGAACCCGCTGACGGGAAAGATTGTCATTCTGAACCTCTCCACGCAGGAATTCGGCGATTTCGCGAATGCGCATGAAAGCTGGCACTGCCTTGACGCCCGCTATCGCAACGATACCGACACGGGATTAAGAGGGGCCGTCAGGGAAAACCGCACCGAAATGTTCGCGGACCTTGGCGGCGTGATGGAAGGAATTAAAAACGGCGCAAACCTCACGCTGATCGACAAGATCGCGGCGGAACGCGCCACCTGGGTATTCCTGACCGGCCCTGCGCGCACGCAGACGCCCCAGGACCATGAGGATCATTACAAGAGCATCATTTACAACACGCAGCCCGGCCTTTATGCGCTGAAAAGCCGCATTCAGGACATGGGCATCGAGAATTTCCGCAAGCTCAGCCGGGCGGAAATGCGCGACATGGCGTATGAGATTGTCGATGCCCAGGCCTTAAGCTATACGCGGGCGGCAGGGCTGCAGAGCTATTACGCGACCGGCAAAGCGCCGGCAGGAGTGCAGGCCGATGTCGCCCTGCTTCAATCGATCGCCGACAGCTCCGTCCGCGATGCGACACCGCAGGAAATCGCGGCGCAGAAGGCGGCGCAAAAAGACGGCAGCATGACGGAAACAGCCCTGTTGAAGGCGCTGAAGGCCCGCGCGGGCGAGCTGGGCGGCGCGTCGAATTTCGCCAACCAGCTGAAAGCGCGGCAGGAAATGACCGACAGGCTGCGCGGCAAGCTGTCCAGCAGCCCCTCGGGCGGGCGGGCGACGGAAGGCCAGCTGAAGCTGCTGTTCTACGCCGACCCCCACCTGAATCCGCGCGGCGGCGGATAACGGCGATTACTTCGGATTCACGTTAAAGATTTTCGGCCGCTTGTTTTTCTGGTTATTGTTGGCCGGTTCCGGCGTCATATCGGCCCTCTTCTCCTGGGGCGCCTTGATCATCATGTAGTTGCGGTCGTTCCAGGCGCTGCCCTGCAGGGTCTTGAAGCCCAGGAATTTCGGCTTTCCCTTGCTTTCCGGATTGACGGACCAGCAGCCCTTTTTGGTGATGCGGATGACATCGCCGTTATCGGCTGAAATCGTCTTGATGCCCAGCTTGTCCATCGCCTCCGCATTCGCGGCGCGCAGGTGCTCGTCGCCGTGGATCGGCATCAGCATTTTCGGGTTCGTCATTTTGGCGAATTCGATGAGCTCGGGCAGGCGCGCATGCGCCTGGGAATAAAGCTCGGCATCCTTCCTGGTCAGCACCTCGAAGCCCTTGGCGCGCAGGACCGACAACATTCTTTCCCTTGAGCTTTCCTGCCCGGGAATAGAGGGCGCGCAGAAAACGATGATATCCGTCTTCTTGTCAAGCTTGAGCGCCGGATGCGTGCCGTCGGCGGCGCGCGGAAGGGTGGAGCCGGGGGCGCCCGCAGCGCCGGTGACGATGATGACGGAGTCGCCCGGTTTCATGTCGGCCAGGTCGCGCGCGGATTTCGGCGAGCCCAATGACCGCACTTCCAGTTCCTTGCCGACATGATCGGAGAGAGTCATGCCGGTTTCTTTCAGGGCAGAGAGGGACTGCTCGTGCGACCAGCCGGAAATCCACAGCGTGCGGTCGTATTCGGAGGCGACCTTGGCGACGGAAGCCACGTTTTCCTCGAAGCCGCTCATCACCGCGATGATGAAGCGCTTGCCGGGATGCTTGTCCATGAGGCCGCGCAGGGTTTCGCGCACGTCCTCTTCGGTCGTCGGAATGATGTCGCGGTCGGCGCCGGTCGAATCCAGCAGCAGCAGATCGACTTCCCTGGCGGCGAGTTTCTTGTACTGCTCCTCGTTGAATGCGGGGCCCCAGACCACGGTCGGGTCCAGTTTGAAGTCGCCGGGATTGACGATGTTGCCTTCCGGCGTCTCGATAAAGAAGCCGACCGCCTGCGGGGTGGAGTGCGACACCCAGAAGGCCGATACCTTGACCGGGCCTTCCTGGACCGGCGTGCCGGGTGCGATGGAAATGATCTCCGGCCACTCTTCAGGCTCTATACCGGCGTTGGTGAATTCCTGCTCGAGCCGCTTGGCGGTATAGGGCGTCGCATAGACTTTGGGAAGCTCATAGCCCATCAGCGCGAGAAAAGGGAGCGCGCCCAGGTGATCGACGTGGTTATGCGTCAGGAAGATGGCGTCCAGAGGTTCTGCGGGGTCTGCCGCCTCGCCTTTCTTTTTCAGGAAGCGCGAATAGTCGGGGATGATGCTGTCGCAATCGGCCAGTTCGGGATATTCGGGGTAGCGGCGGTCGCCCAAGAGAACGCCCGCGTCGAACAGCAGGCGTTTCGTATGCTTGTCGCCCATGCTGTCGGTTTCTTCGTAAACGCAGAGGCCGGAATTGGCGCCGATGCGATGCTTGTTGTTCCCCCCCAATAAATGCCAATGCAAGGATCGTCCGTTGTCGTCTTTGTCGGGAGGAAGCGTGTTCATGTAGTTATCCGCCATCCTCGTCCGCAAACCGCATCCAGGTCCAGAGGATCGATTCAAGATGAGCCTTCCGGGGCGGCTCCGGCGGGCCGGCAAAGCCCGGCAGGGCGCAGACGAGGCGCTTGAGCTCATCCAGCGTCAGCGCAAGCCTGTCCGTGTCCGGATATGCCTGTACGAGCGCCCTTGCGATACTATCCCTGTCTGACCAGGTAAGCTGCATGCGGGGTTTTTCCCTAAACTGTCTTTAAAGTGATTCGAATGTAGCAGGGAAAAACACGCCTGTCGATACGGTAAACGAACAGCCGTTCAAATAACGATGGAAATACAGGGGGTTGGGGATTCTACCCCCATGACATAACTCAGGAATAAACAGAAATAACGGAAATTTCCCTACCGCTGAGGCAAGGATCCCTGCCCCCGGCTTGGCCGCTGGTGATCCAGCTCGTCGGCATAAATCGCGGCTTCCATAAACACCATTTCCTCGAGTCTTTTATAGAGGTCGTTCATCTGCTGCATCTTGATTGCGTTGATGGCGCCCTGCTCGCGCACGACTTCTTCCGGCGCGTTGACCATGCGCACGATATATTCCGGGTTGTGGAATCTGTCGCGCGTGAGCGCTTCCATCAGTTCGCGGTAGCTGGCGCCTTCCGCGGGCAGAGTCGTGTCGGCCGGCGGCAGGCCGGCCGAAAGACGAATGGCGGATACATCGATGAACGAGCCGCTGGCGCGCTCCGAAACCATCTGCGCCACCACGTTGAAGATCGTGTTAAAGCGCGCATCCATGGTGCGGCGGTGCAGAAGCTCGGCCTGGCCATCGGGCGTCGTCACCGCCGTCGGCGGCACAGGATCCGGCGTGGAAGGGGAAATCAGGTAGCGCTGAACGGCCGACACCACGCGGCGCTCGGTCGGCTGCGACATATCTATAGTCTGCTTGTCGCCCCACAGCAACCCGGCAAGGTCCACATGCCGTCCCGGCAGCGTGCCCGCCGCCGGGCAGCCCTGGGCGCCGCGGGCGGGATCGCAGAAAAACTGGACGTATTCCTCCCAGCGCGACAGCTGGTCAACGGCCGTGCCCGACGCGGCGGGCGTTCCCAGGTAGTTGCCGCGATGCAATTCGTCTTCCTTCGCGTAGCCGCCGGTCATGGCGCGCGCCATGCGGAAGGCCTTGTTCGGGCCGCAGCCCTGGGCGGCGTTACAGGGCGCATTGGAGCGCATCATCGAGTCGACCTGGCAAACCTGCTCGTTCGGCTGGTAGCGGCGGAGGGCATCCACCTGCGTTTTCTGCTTCAGGTTTATGCTTTCTTCCATCTGCTCGGCGTCGGCCATGCTGCCCATCGCACGGGTCTGGTCGACCTGTATGGCGGAAAGCTGCCGCGTCATGTCCATCATGGCAGGGAGCCACCTGTTCTGCCACAGGTCGGAGAGGCCGGTGCGGATATTCGTGTCGAATTCCCAGAGGCGTTTTTCCATCTCGTAGGTCGCTTCCTGGGTCAGCTTCTCGTCGATGAGGCTTTCTTCCTGGATGATATAGTTCGTCAGATCGTTCACGATGAACTGGGCAAGGGACTGCATGTTGGACTGGGCTGTCCACGGGTTTTCGCAGGCCTCGGCTTTCTGCGGGCACAGGCCGCAAAAGAGCATCAGGGCGGCAGCCGAGCAGACCAGCTGGCCGGCCTTGCTTTTCCCGCCTTCTTCGATCTCCGTTTTTTCCAGCACCGTTTTTTCCAGCATGGCTTTTTTTCAGCTTACCTGTTTACACGGCCATCGCTGCCAGGGTAACGGACTGAACCGTACCACTTGTCCAGCATGTTTGCCGTCTCGATGGCATAAGCGTTGGATATCTTCTCGGTCTTCTCGATGATCTTGTACAGCATCAGCAGGTTATAGGCCTGCAGATAAACTTCTTTCTGCTTGGTGGCCGCAGGCGAGTCGCCGAGGTCTACCCAGTAGTTGGGATCCCACAACTGCTCGATGACGGACTGGCGAATTTCACGCTCGCTGGGGTTCGGCGACGCATCCATCACTCCCAGCTTGGTGCGCAGCTGCTGGATCTCCGGCGCGGCCGGGCCCGGCGTCCGCTCGCCTACAAGAGAGGTGACGAGAGACGACACGGCATCCATCTGCGCCATGTATTCGCGGTTGCGCGCGCGCTGCTCCTGACCCTGGGCAGACCGCAGGATATTGAGCCCGAAAGGATCAGGCACGTCGTAGCCGGTAATATTATAGGTGAGCGCCTCCACGGCACGGCGGTCATCCGTATTGGCCATGTCGATGGTTTCTTTGCCGAAAAGAGTTTTGCTGGGCTGGGTGTCCCAGTTCGGGCGGGGTCCCGCCGCGGCGCAGCCCGGATAGCCGCCGTTGGACACGCCGTCGCAGAAAGTCGATTGGTATACGCCGAAGCGGCTTTCGTTCAGGGTCTTCTGGCCCGCAACCGCGGGAGATCCCGCGGCGTTGTTCGCCTCGACGTTGCGGTTTTTCGTGAGTCCCTGCGAAACGAAGGTGCCCGTGCGCATCGTCGAGTTCATGTAGCGGGCGGCCGTGTCGAAACGGCATCCCTGGTCGGTCGTCTGGTATTGCTTCTTGGCGTTATACTCGACTTCCTGCAGCATGCGCTCGTTTTCAGTTTCGTTGCTGGAATCGAACAGGCTGTCCAGATGGCGGGTGCCGTCATTCAGGCTGCCCGACAGCTGGGCGGTCATGTCCTTGAGCGCAAGCAGCCAGCGGTCCCAGAACTGCCGCAACTTGTTCAGAATCGTATCCTCCATCAGGTCCAGCGAGCGGATCAGGAATGCCTGCGTCGTCTCGATGCTGATGCCATACAGGTTCGGCAGCGTCCCGCAGGCGCCCGGACAGGCCTGGGACGCCAGGAAGGCGGCCATCAGCGCGCTCACCTGCGCGGCGATAGCGCCGGCCACGCCGGCCGCCATGGTGAAGGGATCCTCGCAAATCGCCTGGGCGGGCCGTTGCGAGGAGACAAAGATAAGCCCGACAAGCCCAAGAACCATCATCATGCCGCCGATGGCCTTGCCCGTCCCGTTCAATCTCATCCCTGTTCCAAAAAACCTGGTCATGTCCACGTCCTCATGGCCGTTGGGGGCGGATGTCGCGCGACTCTGGCAGCGGAATCTTGTCCGCCATCATCGACACCTGCACCGCAAGAGTAAGGGCTTCCCGCTCCAGCAACTCATAGTAATCCCTGAGCTGCATCAGGTAGAAGCTGCTTAAGGTCAGTTTCTCCATTTCGATTTCGCCGTCGTCCGAAATCACGTTATTTGCGTATTTTCCGCTGTTGAAGCGGTCGATCGAAACGGCGTGCACGATTTCCTTGTAGCTCGGGTTATCGGACATTTCGCCAGTGTTGGTCGGCACGCCCGCATCCGTGCGCAACTCCTTGATCCAGGTGCCGAGCTTGCTTCCGGGCATGCGCCAGCCCGCGATGATCTGCGGCACGCTCCGGATCGCGCCATAGCGCGCCAGATACGAACGCCGCGCCATCCACTTCTCCTGGCCCTGCGGCGCCATCAGAGAGTCGATTGGAATCGGGTCGCCTGTCGGGTCGCCCATCGTATTGTCGACGACGGCCTTCGCCACCTTCGCCTCGTTCGGGCCGTCCGTCGGATCGTCAACCTGCATGGTCAGCTTGTTGTACAGGTTTTTCGTCACCTGGGTGTCGGCATTGGCATAAGAGTTGCCGTATTTGTCAAGCGGCGCGGCGCCCCCGGCCCCCGGGCCCGTGCAGACGTTGTAGCCGCCGTTATCGTTCGGATCGCAGAACGTGCTGTTGAATGTCACCACATCGGCGCTGCGCTTCGTCGCCATGCCTGTCGCGGAGGGCCGCGGCGTCGCGCCCGTGGTAAAGCGGCGGTTGAAGCCATCCGCCTGGATATCGTCCTGCCAGCCGCGCCGCATCGAGCGCGCAAAGTTCGTCACGCGGCCCATGCCGCCGGAAGCCGTCGCCGCCACGCAGGCGTTTTCCGATACGCGCGTCACCTGGTGGTTCTTGTTTTCGGTGCTCATCGCCGCCAGGTTGGTCTGGTCTTCCTGGAAGGCATCCATGCCGCTCTGGAAGTCTTCGGCCTGTTGCGCGGTCGCCGTGTTGAGCTGGCGCGTCATCGCCTGCATGGCGGGGCGGAGGTTGTAATACCACATCGTGTCCCACCAGTCGATCATGTCGAGTTCGGTGTCGTTCAGGCGGGTCAGAAGCGCGCTCATCATCGTGTCGATCATGCCGCCGATGAAGCCGTCGTCGCCGCCGCCCGTCTGCTGCGTGCCGCCGCCCGTGATGGCCGCCATCCAGGGAGGCAGCGTCACCGTCAACCTCTTCAGCAGCTGGTCGAAGATGTTTTCGTCCGTGGTCTTGACGGTTTGCGACGTCATGATCGGGTCGCAGGGGTCGACGCAAACGCCGAAGCCGACCGGAATGGAGCAGAAACCCGGCGTCACGGTGATGCCGACCGGCGGGGGCAGGAAGGCCTGCGCATGGCAGGTGTTGCTGCCCCGCAGCGAAACCATCGACGTGTAGCCGGCGAGGAACGTGACGAGCACAAGCGCGATCATTCCCCTCTTTCCCATCCGGAAGTCGCGGCGGGAGGAGGATTTCTGCGCTTCTGTCACGGGTTTTTGCGTCATGGGCGTTGCACCGTTGCATCGGCCGCGGGGCTGAACGGCTTGGCGGCCTTGATCTCCCCGCTGGCCTGCGCCGCGAGGATAAGGCCGTAGCGGTCAAGAAGGTCAAGCTGGTCGGACAAGAGCATCGCCTGGAAGGCCTGCTGCACGACCATTTCGCGTTCGTTGTTTTCGGGTTCGTCAACCTGTTCGATCGAGTACTGGCCGGTCCTGAACCGCTCGCTCATCATCACTTCCATGATTTCATTGTGCGACGGGTTGGGCGAGAAGTATGAAGGATCGATACCCGCGGCAGTGCGCATGTCCTGTAGGAAATTCGGCGACCCTGTGGTGCCCACCGTGCCAGGTGCGCGGCGGGAAACAACATAATAGAGAGCGTCGTAAACAACCTGCCGCTTGGCTTTGTAAGCCTGACCGGCCAGAACTGCCTCCTGCCCCTGGGCGCCTCCAAGAGCGCTCGGCGGAACAGTGTCGTTGATTTCGGGTTCCGCAATATTCTCCAGAATGTCATCGATGGCCTTCTGGGTGGCCGGCGTCTTGAGATCGATCGTGTCCTTCGCGAAAATTTCGTCGGTGACGGCGATATCGCGATCGACCTGCGCCTGGTTCGCGGTGCAGCCGGAGTAGCCGGCGTTATAATTCTGGTTGCAGTAAGTGGTTGTATATTTCTCCCAGCGTGACAGCTGGTCGGCGGCCATGCTGACGTTGGACGGCGACCCCGTCGCCGCTGAAGTGTCGTTCCCGGTGCGCGGGTGGCGTTCTATCGTGGCGGCCGTTTCATAGGCGCGGCGGAACACGGAAGTGCGTGTCATGCCGCCGGAGATCGTGCCCGCGACGCAGACGTTCTCACCGGGACGCTGCTGGCGGTGGCTTTCGATCGTGCGCGTCATGTATTCGGCATCGAGGCGGTTGGCGTCATTCGAATCCGCGAAGCCGCCCTGGTTCTCATCCTGGAAGGAATCGAACGTATTCAGCTGTTCCGTCATGGCCTGCAGGGCGGGGCGCAGGTTATACCACCAGAACGTATCTATCCAGGCGGTTATATTCTGGGTGACCTCGAAGATTTTTTCGTCGATCGCAAGCTCGAATCCCAGTAGCGCGATGTCCATGTAAAGAGAGAGAGTCGCGATCACGATCGCGATGTCGGGAAAGACGACCGTGCCGTTGATGAGCGCGTTCATGGTGAAGGCGAGGCCCGGGACGCCGATGCAGAGGTTGCCGCAGGTCGTGCATTGCGCTTCCGACTGGCATGACGTCATGACGTTCACGCTCATGAAGCCTGCAAAGATGAAGCAGACGAACGCGAGCGCGATAAAAACCGTTTTAAAACGTCCTGACTTGATCATGACCAAAGAAACCCCAAGAACACGCAGTACGCCAAATCCGAGTGATAGGCGGAACTGCTGCTTCGACCATATTCTTTTATTGTATCACATTTAGTTAAAATGTGACAAAATTCAGGAATTTTAAGTAAAATCAATATATAAGCGGGACTTACTGCGCCAAATCATACGATTTAATGACCAAGACTCTGGGCCCCTGGTTCCCTTGGTGGAGCTGCCCGTAAGGCTGGGGACGCACCGAGGCAAACTTGTCCAGAAGACCGCCGACAGCCTCCTCATAGGAGCCAGCCAGGCCGACATCCTCGCTCAGGCGGTAGTCATAATCAATTGACCAGTAAAGGTCGACGCCAGCTTTGTCCGACCATGCTTTCAGAACATCGCGGAGCGTCTGCCCTTTCGTTCCCTGCCAGGCCGAGGCGGCAGGGACGGCGGTCACGGCAGCGACCTGCTGAGCGGCCGCGGGCGCATCCGTCGCCGTTACAGGCGCGGCTGCCGGCATCGGCGCCGGAACATTGGCCGCGGCCATTTGCCGGGGCGCTTCATGCGCAACCGGCACATCCGCTTCTTTTTTCCGGCGCACAAAGCCCAGCCGCTCGAGAAGAGATTTCGGCTTTTCGCGGTGGATCGTGACCGCATCGTCTTTCGGGGCGGGGGCCGAAGTCGCGGCCATGCCGGAGGCGACCGGGGCGCCTGCCGCAGGCGCGGGCGAATCCGGGGGCAGCGACACGATATTCAGCGGTGCGGAAGGCGAAGACGATGCGGTTTCGCCCGGCATCGGCATCATCATGGAATCCTGCGGCGCGGACATCGGGGAGGCTGCGGGCATCGCGTTGTTTTGCGCAGCGCCGACGACGACGGTGTTATTCTGGACGCTATAGCCGAGGCCATGCGCGGCGAGCATGTCGGAAAGCACGCCCTGCCAGGGTTTTCCGCCCTCCCACGACACCGAGGTGCCGGCATCGACGCCCGACGAAAACGAATACTGGTATCCCGGCGGCACAATCTGCTGCAACGCCATGACCAGCGGCACGTCCTTGGCGAAACCCGAAAGAACCTCGCCGGCAGGTATAGCGCTCGCCGTATTCGACACCGGCATGGGAGCTGCGGTCTCGGCAGGCAGCGGCGTGTCGGAAGTCACCGGCGCAAGATCGCCCATCCCGCCCATATCGGAGACCGGCGCGGGCTGTGGCGCGGGCGCCTCGATCGGCCCCTTCCATTCGAAGCCTGCCTGTGCCGCCGCAGACCACGAGATAATGGCCGCACTGGAGAGGATGAACGCGAGCCGTGTGATGCGCTTGCTTGTCATGTTTGTTCCTGCCTTAAACCCGAGGATATTTATCTTGTTACGCTACAACAGTTATAGCGCCAAAATCCTGCGGCTTGCAAGGGGCCGGAATCTAAAAAAGCCTTGGGAAACCTCTGTTTTTCAGCGCGAGCCGGTATCGAGCAGCTTGCGGCGGCGGGTAAAAATCCAGCCTGGACGCCGGGGTCCGATGAGCCAGACGCGGATCGCCCGGAGCGCCGCCGGAAACGACAGGCTTTTGCGCTCCAGGGCCCAGAAAATAAGCATCATGCCGATAGCAAGGCACAGGGTCCACAAGCGCGCATGGACCAGGACCAACACGACGAAGAACCCGGCGCGGGCGTCAAAGATAAAAAAGCGCACTGTTTTCTGGGTGTTACGCCAGTGCCAGGTCTTGGCGACTTCAACCGCGACGACTGCCATGCGTTAATGCCCCCCTCCGGCTTCTTCTTCGTCTTCTTCAACCTTCATGCCCATGGCCTTCTTCGCGGCCTTGGACCCCTGCATATAGACGAGGTAGTGGCGCTTCTCGATTTTACCAGCATCGAAAGCGTCTTTTGCGGATGATTCCATCGTTTTCCCGTGTTTGGCGACCATCTGCATCAGTTCATACGGCCATTTGTCATAGGTCATATTCAGGAGGACTTCGCGTATCTCCTCCGTAAAGGTCATGTATTCCCGGAGCGCAACCCGTCCTCCACCTATTTTAGG
>SCTB01000023.1 GCA_004297545.1 Alphaproteobacteria bacterium | reverse complement strand
CGGCTGCTTCAGCGACGAGCGCACCGACTACCCCAAATGGATCCGCCCCTGCGCCGAGGCGGTGGTCAAGGGCGAGGTCGAGCGGGGCATCGTGCTGGGCGGCAGCGGCAACGGCGAGGCCATCGTGGCCAACCGAGTGAAGGGCTGCCGCTGCGGCTACTCGTTCAACGAGGAGACCGCCTTCCTGACCCGCTCGCACAACGACGCCAACTGCATCGCCATCGGCCAGCGCATCGTCGATATCGGCACGGCCAAGAAGATCGTCGAGACCTTCCTGTCCACCCCGTTCGAGGGCGGGCGGCATGTGCCCAGGATCGTGGCGATAGACGAGTGAGCGGGGGCGGCTTTGGCGGGCAGGGAGGCATTCCCACGCGGCGCGCTGGGACGATCGCCGACCAGCGCGGCTAAATCCATGATATTCAAGTGGTTTCCCACGCTCCGGGCTTTGACTTCAAGCCCTGCCTGCGCCATGCTCTCGGTTCCCGTATTCCCAACAACAGGCGAGGAGGAACTGCCATGACCATCCAAGTTGGAGAACACCTGCCCGAGGGCACGCTCAGCGAATCCAACGCTTTCGACGAATCCACCGGCTGCCCGCTCAAGCCCCAGGCGCTGTCCGTCGGCGACGAGGCCAAGGGCAAGAAGGTCGTCATCTTCGGCCTGCCGGGCGCCTTCACCCCGACCTGCTCCGCCCAGCACCTGCCGGGCTACGTCGAGCAGCACGACGCCCTGAAGGCGAGGGGCGTGGACGAGATCTGGTGCATGGCCGTCAACGACGGCTTCGTGATGGCCGCCTGGGGCCGCGAGCGCAACGCCGGCGGCAAGGTGCGCATGATGGCCGACGGCAGCGCCGAGTATGCCCGCAAGCTGGGGCTGGAATTCGACCTCGCCGCCAAGGGCATGGGCATGCGCTGCCAGCGCTTCGCCATGATCGTCGATGACGGCGTGGTCAAGCACATCGCCGTCGAGGCGCCCGGCAAGTTCGAGGTTTCCAGCGCCGAGGCGGTGCTGGCCCAGCTGTAGGCGCAAGCAAGGCGGCTAGGCGCGGCCCAGGGGTCGCGCGGAACGATCCAGGACTCCGCGAAACTTCCGGGCCGCGATTATTTTTAGGGTTTTTTAAATTATCGAAGCAGGCATTATTTCCCTGGAACCGGTGACTTTCATAACAGCATGGCCGTCCTGCCTGGATGTAATCTATTACTCAAGAGCCGCCACCGGCGAATCTTCAGAGAAACCCATTCACAGGAGTTAATACCATGACCAAGATAACCCGCCTCGTCGCCTGCGCCATCTCCGCCGCCAGCTTCTGCTACGCGCCCTCCGCGCTTTCCTCGGATTACACTGAATACGACACTCCCATGCCGTGGACCCATGTCGCCTCGGCCTGCGCCCCGGACGAAGCGGCCATCGGCAAATACGCCTTCAATAAGGCCGATTTCTCATTCAAGGCCGGCGCCTACAGCGATCCAAGCCGCTTGGCGCCCTTGCCCATCGTCGTGCGCTGCAACGTGGCCAATCCCATGGACGGAGATATTGCTCCTATCTGGAATACCATGATAATAGGGTATTCAGACCCGGATGGAATGGCTGTAGATACCAAGGTTTCCGCTTACCTATACCAAGTTAGCCGGACAACCGGAGCGACTTCCATCGTCGCTTCCTTCGACAGCAACGCCTGGATCCAGACCACCCGCGGGGAAGTCGCCGTGGACCTCACCAAGGCGCTGAACTTCCACAACAACGAATACTTCGTGCAACTGGAGCTGACCCGGACCAACAACACCAAGCTCAATCCGGTGGTATACAGCGCCCGCCTGGTCAACAGGATGAAAGTGCCGGGCTGATCCCGGCCCGGGCCGGACACTGAAAAGGCCGCGAGAGCGGCCTTTTTTGCGCCTGGAGGGGCGCCAGTCCGTAGGATGCGCTTGAGGGACGAAGCGCATCAATCGCGACCGATGCGCCTCCCTTCGTTCGGCGCATCCACGTGCTAGCGTTATTGCGCTTTCATGGGATTGTGACCCGAACAACAAGCCCCGCCCTTCAGGGCGGGGATAGCGGCTAATCCGGCGTGTCTTGGTTGGCGATGTATTCCCGCAATTTGGCGATGGGAGCGCCGCCGCAACTGCTGGCGAAGTAGCTGGGCGACCACAGCGCGTTCTTCGACTTCGCCACGGACCAGAAATGCGAGATTTCTGGGAATTGCGTCTTGAGCCGCCTGCTGGAAACGCCCTTCAGGCTGTTCACGATGCCCGACATGGAATGCTTGGGCGGGTAGCGGACCAGCAAATGCACATGGTCGGCCTCGCCGTTGAACTCGACCAACTCCCCTTCGAAATCCTCCATCACCCCCGAGAAAACTCCGCGCAGGAACTCAAGATGCTCTCCGTGGAACACCTTGCCCCTGCGCTTTGCCACGAAGACCAAGTGGGCGTAGAGGGACGTAACCGAGTGCCTGCCACGGATGATTTTCATGCAGGCCAACCTTTTAGATTTAGGAACAAGTCCATATAATACAAGGCATGGAAGCCAAACCTAAAATGCAGACCAAAACCATATCCATCAGGGTGCGGGACAAGCACGCGCCCTTGCTACGGCAGTGGGCTTTCGAGGTCAATCAGGTTTGGAACGCGGCGAACGAGGAATCCGCCTTGCTCTCTTGGGTGCCGGTCCCCGGTGTGGGTTGGATCAACTGCGGCACATCGGCCTTCGACCTACAGAAGACCATCCAACATGTCCGAGCCTCTCGCGCCCCCAACCTCCACAGCCACACCTATCAGGAGGTCATCGCGGTCCACGCGAAGGCCCGCAAGCAATTCAAGGCCAACAAGCTGCGGTGGCGGTGCTCATCAGGCCCGAGGCGTTCCCTTGGCTGGGTGCCGTTCAAGGTCGGTTCCGCAGTGTGGAAGGATGGACGGGTCCGGTATAACGGGCATTTCTTCAAGGTGTGGGACAGTTACGGCTTGAGCCAGTACAAGTTCCGATCCGGCTCCTTCTCCGAGGATGCGCGGGGACGGTGGTATTTCAATGTGGTGGTCGAGGTTCCCATCGAGCCGAACGGCAAGACTTCAGCCATCGGCATCGACTTGGGCTTAAAGGATTACGCCACCTGCTCGGACGGTATCAAGCTGGAGGCCCACAAGTTTTACCGCGACCTGGAGCCAAAGCTGGGCATCCAGCAGCGGGCGGGCAACAAGAAGCAGGTCAAGAACATCCACGCCAAGATCAAGAACCGGCGCAAGGACGCGCTCCACAAGTTCAGCCGCGCCATGGTCGAGGACCACGGCGCAATCGTCATCGGCAACGTGAGCAGTTCCAAACTGGCGAAAACCAAGATGGCGAAGTCCGTCATGGATGCCGGGTGGTTCATGCTCAAGACCCAACTCCAATACAAGGCCATCGGGCGTGGGGTTTGGTTCAAAGAGGTCGATGAGCGGTACAGCACCCAAGTCTGCTCGTGCTGCGGGGGTATCCCCGACAGCAGTCCGAAAGGTAGGGCGGGCCTTGGAGTAAGGAGTTGGGTATGCCCCTGCTGTGGGGCC
>SCTB01000003.1 GCA_004297545.1 Alphaproteobacteria bacterium | reverse complement strand
CAGTATTATCCCTTTTCAGCTTGGAAAAAACCTGTTTGACGCGGCGCAGGATAAGAAGAAATTTTTTGGGATCAGGGGCGGCGGACATAACGATCTGTACGACTTCAACGCCGGCACGCTGATCGCGGACTGGCTCGACAAGGAAGTGGCGTCGCAGAAATGATTTTTCGCCTTATTCTCGAGATTGCCGCCTTTTACGCCCTTGTTGTCGTATTCGTTTATTTCTATCAGCGCAACCTCCAGTATTTCCCCGACAGGAGCAAGCCCGGCACGCCCAAAGCAAACGACGTGCCGGAAATGTCGATCATAAATATAAAAACGGCCGACGGCCTTGACCTTGTCGCCTGGTTTGCGCCGCCGCGGCAGAAGGGCGGAAAGATCGTCGTCCTGTTCCACGGCAACGCCGGCAACCTTGCCGGGCGCGCCATAAAGGCGCGCTATTTCATCGACCGCGGCTACGGCTGCCTGCTCTGCGAATACCGCGGCTTCGGCGGCAACCCGGGGCGCCCGACGGAACAGGGACTGTATCACGACGCCCGCGGCGCGCTGAAATGGCTGGAAGACAACGGCTACATCCCGGCGCAGCTCGTGATATACGGGGAGAGCATCGGCACCGGCGTCGCCGTGCAGGTCGCCTCCGAAATTCAGCCGCGCCAGCTTATCCTTGAAGCGCCCTTCGCAAGCGCGGTTGAAATCGCGAAGCGGAGCTACCCCATACTCCCCGTCGACTGGATGATGCATGACAGGTATGACAGCATCGGCAAAATCGGCAAGGTGCATTGCAGCCTGCTGATCGTCCATGGCGACGAAGACCCCGTTATCCCGATCGATTCCGGCAAGCGCCTTTTCGATGCCGCCAACCACCCCAAGGAATTCTGCGCCATCACCGGCGGTGGCCATTCCGACCTCTACGACCACCACGCCGGCCACATCATCTCCGACTGGCTTGACCTGCAGGTGGAGGGGGAGAAGAGGGCGTGAGCACGTCTCAGTCGCATCCGGAAACGGTGGCGGGAATTCTGGTGCGGATATGCATGTCCTTTATAAAGGTAGCAATTGTCTTGTATATCGGCGCGCTTGCCGGCGTCTATTTGTGTCAGCGCCAACTGGAATATTTACCAGTTTCCATGCCGTCGGGAACGCCCGCAGAGAATGGCGTGCCGGAAATGTCCGTCGTCACCGTCAGGACTTCGGACGGTCTTTCTCTTACCAGCTGGTTTGCACCTCCGAAAACAAGAGATGGCAAAGTTATTCTTTTCTTTCACGGTCAGGGCATCAATATTGGCTTTAACGCGGACAAGGCCAGGCTATTGATGAGCCGCGGTTATGGCGTGTTTCTAGCCGAATATCGCGGCTTCGCGGGCAATCCGGGCGCCCCAACGGAAGACACTCTCTACAACGATGCGCACGACACGCTTCGCTGGCTGGAGGAGAAGGGTTTCCCGCCTTCTCGCGTAATTTTGTACGGGGAAAGCCTTGGCAGCGGCGTTGCCGTTGAAGCTGCAACCCAGTTTCCAGTATTCGCGCTTGTACTGGAAGCGCCATACAGCAGCGCCGTTAATATCGCCAAGCTTCGTTATCCCTATTTTCCCGTGGAACTTCTGATGAAAGACCGCCTCGATAACCTTTCGAAAATGCAGAGCGTCAAGTCGCCTGTATTAATCATTCACGGCATGCTGGATGGCTTCATTCCTATCGAATTCAGCCGGGAACTTTTTAATTCCGCGAATGAACCAAAGACCTTCCTCGCTGTTAAGGGAGCCGGGCATCCTCCCGATTTATATAGTCATGATGCGGGAAATCTGGTGTTGAAATGGCTGGATGCGCAGGTGGAGGGGGAGAAGGAAAAGTGACGCGGAGATACTTGATTCTTTACCTGATTCTTTCCGTATTCATGTGTCTTGCCGGTATTGGCAAGTTTATGATGCCCAGAGCGGAGCATGTTCCGGAGTTCAGCCTCTATGCGCCCGACACCAGCGATCCGGGTACGCCGCAGGAACAGGGGCTTCCCGGCATGAAGGCAATAACTGTCAAAACCGCCGCCGGCGATATGGCGGCTTGGTTCCAGCCGCCGCGGGAAAAAGAAGGAAAGGTAATCATTTTCTTTCCGGGCAATGCCTCGACCCTTCCGAGCGAAGCATACATTGCGAAATTCTTTCTGCCGCATGGCTATGGCATGTATCTTTGCACCTATCCGGGCTATGGGCTGAATCCGGGCAAGCCTTCCGAAGAAGAGCTTTACGAGAACGCCCGGGCGGGGCTCCGGTGGCTGCAGGAGCAGGGCTACCGGCCGGAGGATGTTATTATTTTCGGGGAAAGCCTTGGCGCTGGCGTCGCCGTACAGATGGCGCTGGAGTTTTCGCCGAAGCTGATGGTGCTGGCGTCGTCGTTCACCGATATTCCGGAGGTGATGGAATACCGGCATAAGGACCTGCCGAAAAGCAGGTTCGAAAAGGAGCGGTTCGATAACCTGAAAAAGATCAGGCGCGTGAAGGCCCATTTATTGGTTGTGCACGGCGAGCTGGATACCCTGATACCCATTACAATCGCGCGCAAGCTTTATGAAGCGGCGAACGAGCCCAAGGAATTCATGATGATCAAGGGCATCGACCACAACGATATCTTCCTGTACGGGGCGGGCGATATGATAGCCGACTGGATCGACAAGCAGACTGCCGCAGCGAAAAAGCGCTGAAAACCAAATATTTGACAAAAGGCCCCTGATTAGCCATATTGCGTCCCATGAACATCGAACGGCAGCTGAAATCCTCGGCCTCCCAGACGTCCCTCCCGCAGCAGGTGCGGGAAATGGCTGCGTTTGTCGCGCAAAGGGCGGATTTCGTGCAAATCCGGGAGGAGCGCATCGGCGCTTATACCGTGGGCCTGCTGAAGCGCTACCCCGTCATCACCAGTCTCGACGCGCAGAACCACTTTTTGTCCGAAGCCTCGCCAGTTGCGACCGCAGCCTTCGTGCTGGCGCTCGACAGCATCAATTTCGGATCCGGCTATTTCAAGATCGCGAAAGAGGCGGGCGTCTCGCTGGAATACAGCTTCGTGGCGGGAAGCCTGCGCCGGGCATTCTCCGAAAGCCGCATGAATACGGCCGAGAAATGGCTGTCGGCGACGGCCGGGGACATGCATGACATTTTCGGCGTGCCGCAGGGCCGCCTCCGCCAGCTGGACCGGCTGATGGGCCTTTTCGCCGATCATCTGGGCACAACGGGCCAGTATATTCTTGAGAGCCACGACGGCGATCCGCTGAACCTGCTCGAGGCCGCGCAGAATTCGGCCGTGCGTCTGGCGGAAATCGTGTCCGCCTGGCCGACGTTCCATGATGTCACGCGCTACAAGGGCGTCGAAGTGCCCTTCATGAAGCGCGCGCAGATACTCGCGGCAGATATGCACCTGGCCTTCGAGGGCAAGGCGCCTGCAGCGTTTACCGATATCGGCGAGCTGACCAGTTTCGCCGACAACATGGTGCCGCATGTCCTGCGCTGCGACGGCATCCTTGATTACGCCCCCGAACTGCTGGCGCGCATCGAAAGCGGCGAGATGATTTCCCCCGGCAGCGCCGAGGAGGCCGAAATCCGCGCCTGTGGAATCCATACGGTCGAGCTCATGAAGCGCGCGGCGCAGGCCGAAGGTTCGAACGTCACCGCCGTCAACATCGACCACATCCTGTGGAACCGCGGCTATGAGCCGGAGATATACAGCAAGCCCAGCCACCAGACGATGACGGTCTGGTATTAAACAGGGACGCCCCGCTTTTATGGATACGTTTCGCGCCGCGCCCCTTTCAGCTGCAGGGCCGGGAATCATTCTTGCCAATCAAAGGACGCAGCGATAGCATAATTGGCGCGGGCGTTCTGCGGCGCCCGGAGTGGGGAAAAAGGGGCTGGGCTCATCATGGCATACGGCAAGACTGCCGCCTCGTCCCGGGCGGGCGAGGCCGCCGCCTTCACAAAAAGGCTTGATACCCTTCGCGCCCGGCTGCGCCGCCTCCTGCCGGGCTTTATCCGCCGGCTGCTATCGCATCTTGAGCGCGACACGCGCGATCCCTGGAAGATACTGCGGCTCACCATCCGGCTGAGCGCGCTCGGCATCGCGGCGCCGATGCTCCTGACCTACGACTTCTGGTTTCAGGACAGCCGGCTTTATCAGCCGTCGCCCATCGTTCCGGCGCTGTCTTCCCTGCCGCACGCGGTCAACGCAGCGATGTACTTCTTTACGATCGCCTGCTGCACCGTCATCTTTTTGTTTCCGTCCCTGCGGAGGCTGGGCTTCCTGCTTCTGCCCGTGTTCTGCATTTTCGTGCTGCAGGACCAGACGCGCGGGCATTTCTATTATGAACTTTCCCTCTTCAACCTTCTGGCCGGCGCGGCGATTCCGCGCAAGGTCGAGGACAGGCATCTCGATCCCCTGCGCTATATGACGATCGGCATCTATTTCTGGGCGGGGTTCTACAAGCTGAACGCGTTTTTCGTCCTGTTCGGATTTCCGTGGTTCGTCTCAACCTGGTTCCCGTTTACGCAGGTCGCTCAGGTCGTAGGATTCCTTGTTCCTTTTCTGGAGGCGGCCGTCGGCGTTTTCCTGCTTTTTCCAGCGACGCGCTGGATTGGCCAGGCGCTGGCCTTTTCGATGCTGGTAGTCGTCCTGCTGTCGCTGGGCCCGTTCGGGCTCAACCAGGCCATGGTCGTCTGGCCGGCGAATGTTTATCTCGACTGCCTGACGCTGTTCCTCTTTTCCCGCCGCCAGAAGACACTGGCCGATACGAAGCGGGTCAAAAGACCGCTGGCGGCCCTTGCGGCGCTTGTGTTTTGCGCGGTCCCTGCGCTCGGCATGGTCGATTTGCTGGGGGTCCACCCGTCTTTCAAGCTTTATTGCAGCTGCGGCTATGAGGCCTCGGTCTTCGAATTCGGGCCGCGCGAGAATCTGGGCTTCCTGCACAACGCTCTCGCGGAAACCGCCGTCAAGGACGACATGATCGGCTATGGGGACGTCACGTATTCGCTGCTGAATGTCCCGCCGTGCAATTTCCTGCCGGGGGAAAAGCCGATCATCGCGGGGTTTCGCGGCTTTTGTCCCCACCTGTCCAAGCCGCACCAAGCGCGCCTGCGGGTGGTCCGGGGCGTCCATTTCTGGTCGACGGACTTCACCGAGAACGCCTATGACATTTGCGGAAAAGAACCGCGGCTTCTGTACAGCGGGCCGCCCAGGTAGAAGTTGGCGTTTTTAGAGGCTATTTCCGCCGGTCCAGCGGCGTGAACGGGCGTTCCACCGGGCCGGTATAAAGCTGCCGGGGGCGGCCGATTTTCTGGGTGGGTTCCTGGATCATCTCGTTCCACTGTGAAATCCAGCCGACGGTGCGGGCCACCGCAAACAGAACGGTGAACATGTTGGTGGGGAAGCCCATTGCGCGCAGGATGATGCCGGAATAAAAGTCCACGTTCGGGTAAAGTTTTTTCTCGATGAAGTAATCGTCCTTCAGGGCGATTTTTTCCAGCTCCATCGCGAGTTCGAGCAGCGGGTCCTTGATGCCCAGTTCGCCCAGCACTTCATAGCAGGTGTCGCGCATGATCTCCGCGCGCGGGTCGTAGTTTTTGTAGACGCGGTGGCCGAAGCCCATCAGGCGGAAGCTGTCGTTCTTGTCCTTCGAGCGCTTGATGTATTCGGGGATACGGCTCTTGTCGCCGATTTCCTTGAGCATGAACAGGACGGCTTCGTTCGCGCCGCCATGCGCCGGGCCCCAGAGCGAAGCGATGCCGGATGCGATACAGGCGAAGGGATTCGCGCGGGAAGAACCGGCGAGGCGCACCGTCGAGGTCGAGGCGTTCTGTTCGTGATCCGCATGTAAAATAAGAATGCGGTCCATCGCGCGCGCGAGGATGGGGCTGATTTTGTACGGCTCACTCGGCACCGCGAAGGTCATATACAGGAAATTCTCGGAATAGCTGAGATCGTTGCGCGGATACATGAAGGGCTGGCCGATGGAGTATTTGTAAACCATCGCCGCAATCGTCGGCATTTTCGCGATCAGGCGGAAGGCCGCGATCTCGCGCTGGCGCGGGTCGTCGATGTTGAGTGAATCGTGATAGAAGGCGGAGAGGGCGCCCACCGTGCCCACCATAACGGCCATCGGGTGGCTGTCGCGGCGGAACCCGCGGAAGAAGAACTGCATCTGCTCATGCACCATCGTGTGGCGCGTGACGGTATTGACGAATTCGTCCTTCTGCTGCTTGTTCGGCAGCTCGCCGTTCAGCAGCAGGTGGCAGACCTCGAGGAAGTCGCTTTTGAGCGCCAGTTCTTTAATTGAATACCCGCGGTGCAGGAGGATGCCCTTGTCCCCGTCGATATAAGTAAGGCCGCTATCGCAAGCGGCCGTGGAAGTGAAACCGGGGTCATAGGTGAACATGCCCGTTTCGGCATAAAGCTTGCGGATGTCGATCACGCGCGGGCCGGTCGATCCGTCGATGATCGGCAGATCAAATTTCTTGCCCGTCTCGTTATCGATCAGCGTGACGGTTTTCTGCGGCTTCTGCTGCGGCACGGCGGTGTTCATTTGTCCCCCAGGGTCATTTTTCACAGGATTTCTCCCTATTATTATCTTAAGTCACCCTGCCAACGATTTCAACGTCAATTTGGTGCACTGCAACAAAGGAATAAATTATTGGAATAATTGTTCCTTTTAGTTCAATGGAGGGTGCTAAAGTACCGCGAGTTTTGGAAATGATTTGTGGTTGCTATGAAAATCACGCTGCGCTATAAACACGGAAATTTTCAAAATACATGGAATCAAACGATGGCTCTGCCCCTGACGCCCAGCGACACGCCCGAATTTCAGAAAAACCACCCGATTAAGCCCGAGGACGAATTCATCGTCTCGTTCGATCTTCCTCACGGTGAGGGGATGAAGGCGCTGAAAGATGTGTTCAACAAACATGGACGCGGCAGGATTACGACCATGCTCACGGGGATGTTCTGGGTAAAGGACATCGACTGGCCCATCGTAAACGAACTGCGCAACCGCAAGGACATCCGCTGCTGCGGTCCCACGGCTAAGGGCAGGGGGCCGGGGTACTAATCTCTTATCCCTTTTGGGGGAAGAAACATAGAAAAACCCGCAGCAACATAAATCGCTGCGGGTTTTTGCTTAAGGCTTGGTTAAGCCGCTTTCGGCGGGGCCGGTACTGCGGGCGCCGGTTTTTTCTCTTCCGGTGCTGCGGCTGCGGAGGCTGCCGGTTGCGGGGTTTGCGGGAAGGCGTCGACCATCACGACATCGCGGCGGGCGAGGTCGGTCTTTTTCAGCGTCGCGACTTCCGCTTCCGTCAGCACGCCTGCTTTCAGGGCGCTGTCCAGCAGTTCGGCGCGCTTCTCGTTTTTCGCGATCACTTTGCCTTTCTGTGCAAGGTACAGTTTCTTCTCGAGCGGTTCGCTTTCGACCGTGAGCAGGAAGGCCCGCTCAAGACGGCTGAGCTGTTCGCCTTCCGCCGTCGGCTTGAAGATGCCGTCCGTCAGGCGGTCGCGCACGGTGCCCGGGTTGCGGATCGTGTCGGCGGCCTTGCGGTCCAGCTTGTCGGAGGGAGCGCTTGAGTGGTGGTCGTCCGTGAAGAACAGGGCGCCCAGCGTCACCGCCATGGCCGCGAGGCCGACAACGGGACCCATCAGGATGCCCGCAACGGCGCCGCCCACGGTGAGCGTAGCCATCAGGAGCTTCTTCGGGAAGGCGAGCGCCTTCACGGCAAAACCGACAGCCTTGATCGGATGGTTGTCGAGCGCGCCTTCGAGCGCCTTCTCGGCGTTGTTCAGCGCATGCTGAACGGCCCAGTCGACGAGAGGCTTGTCTTCCGCCTTGCGGCCCTGCTTCTCGTAGTACCAGAGCGCCGAAGAGGCGAGGTACAGGTTCGAGTACACGTCGCCCATGCGCGCGGAGGTGCGTTCCTCTTTCTTGAGGTTGCCGCCCAGCGTGCCGAGCGAAGCATCGGCTGCGAGGTTGAAGGCTGCCGAGAGACGGTTGATCTCCTGGTAGTACTTCTTGGTCGACTTGTCGATGTCTTTGGGCGTCGACGAGAACTTGCCGCCGGTGAGACCGTAGACAACGCTCTTGACCGCGCTCTTCGTGGTGTTGGTCACATGCGCCGCCAGGACTTTCGCGAGTTTGCCGAAAGCCTTGTTGGGGTTCGGGTCATCCAGCGCTGCCAGTTCTTTCAGCGTGTACGGGTGCGCACGCACCGCGCCCTGGCCGAAGATGATCAGGTTGCGGGTCATGATGTTCGCGCCCTCGACCGTGATCGCGATCGGCACGCCTTTATAGAGCGTGGAGAACACGTTGTTCGGGCCGTTGGAGACGCCTTTGCCGCCGTGGATGTCCATCGCATCGTTCACGATGGTCCTCATGCCTTCCGTCAGGTGGTACTTCAGGATGGCGGAGGGGATGGCCGGGCGTTCGCCGCCGTCGACCATCTGCAGCGTCGCTTCGCGCGCGGCGTTCATCATATAGGTGAGGCCTGCCATGCGGGCGAGAGGCTCTTCGATGCCCTGGAAGTTGGAGATCGAGGTGCCGAACTGCTTGCGCGTGCGGGCGTAGGAGCCCGTGGCGTAGCTCGACATTTTCGCCGCAGCCGTGGAAAGGGCGGGCAGGGACAGGGAGCGTCCGACAGCCAGGCTTTCCATGAGCATGCGCCAGCCTTGCCCTGCGCGTTCCGGACCGCCGATGATATTGTCGAGCGGAATGAAGACGTCATGGCCTTTGTTCGGGCCGTTGTGGAAGGGCAGGTCCATCGGCGCGTGACGGTCGCCGATTTCGACGCCCGGCGTGTTGCGCGCGACGAGCGCGACGGTGATGCCGAGGTCTTTCTTGTCCTTGCCGAGCAGGTTGTCCGGGTCTTCCAGCTTGAACGCGAGGCCGATGAGCGTCGCGATGGGGCCGAGCGTGATGTAGCGCTTGTCCCAGTTCAGGCGGATGCCGAGTTCGCCTTTTTCGTTCTTGCAGACGACGCCGTTGTCGGGAATAGCGCCTGCGTCAGAGCCGGCATCGGGGCCGGTCAATGCGAAGCACGGAATCTCGACGCCCTTGGCGAGGCGCGGGAGGTAATAGTCTTTCTGCTCTTTCGTGCCGTATTCGCCGATGAGTTCGGCTGGTCCGAGCGAGTTCGGGACCATGACGGTCACGGCAGCGGTGATGCTGCGCGACGCGAGCTTCATGACGACAGCGGAATGCGCTTTCGAGGAAAAGCCGCGGCCGCCGTATTCTTTGGGGATCTCAAGGCCCATGAAGCCTTCGTCCTTGATGATCTTCCAGGCTTCGGGCGGCAGGTCGTTCTTTTTCTGGATGTCCCAGTTGTCGAGGATCTTGCACAGCTGCTCGCAGGGGCCGTCGATGAAAGCCTGTTCTTCAGCGCTGAGCTGCGCCTTTTCGTATTTGAAAAGCTTGTTCCAGTCGGGGCGGCCGCTCATGAGCTCGCCGTCCCAGCCCACTGTGCCGGATTCCAGCGCCTCTTTCTCCGTCGCGGAGAGCGGGGGCATCGCTGCCTTGAATTTCTTGACGATAAAACTGCGCAGTCCCATTTTGTAGCCTTCCTCTTTTTTACAAAGACGTTGATAGACTCTTCCACCAATACCAATGGTGGTCGTCGCCCTCAGGTGCCGTTTTTTGTTGTTTTTGACAGGGCTTATATTCACTTCTGCAAATCAAAAAGTCAAAACATAATAAATAGTCATAATGATTTAACGGAATGTTAAAAATTTCCGGAAAATTCTGTCTGCATGGATTTTCTCACTTCATGGCGGGGAGGCAGGAACAGGCGACGGCGGAGCCGTTTCTGACTTCGCAGAGGCATTTGCCGAAGCCATCGGCCATGGATGCTGTGCCCGAACAAGTCCCGGTGACTGCATCGCCGTCAGCTTTATTCTCAACAATACACCTTCCCCCATAACAGTCGGCGTGATCTGTACAAGACTTGTTTGCGTCGGGGAAAACGAAGGTGCAGGCTGGGAACGGAGTGAACTGGCCTTTTTGCCACTGTCCGCCGCCTGCGCTGCAGCTGTTCTGGTCGTAGAACGTCCCTTTCTCCACAAAAAACTGGTACAGACGCGGCTTTTGTTTCATGGCCTCGGCCATCAGCGCGCCGTACAGCGGGCCCGAGTAGGGAAAGGCATATATGTCCAGTGGGGTGATGCCATACATGACAGTCATGACGCCCTCGGCATCCAGTTCCATGCTCCCGGAAGGACAGTTCTCGAAGTCGCCGGGTCCCAGGTGGAAATAGCTGACGAGATGATGCTGGGTCAGAAGCTTGACCGCGTCCGCGGGGGGCGGACTCCTGAGTATGCTGCATAGCGCGGCGGTGATGGAAGGATTGTCCGTATTCCATCCCCCTCCCGCGGTCGAGCCGGCAAAGGGAGTCCAGCTGACAAGGGCCTTTTTTCCGACCGCCTTGCGAAAGCTGGCATCATGTGCCGCGGATTCAGCAGCATGGACCTTCAAGAACTCTTCGGTCATTTTCCTGTGTTGCTCCATGCGCCCGGCGCCGCCCATGGTTTTGAGAATATAGGCATTAGCTTTCCGGACCCTGTCCATTCCCTTTGCATTGGCGACGTCGGCTTCCGTCACGACGGCCGGGGCTGGGGCTGCGCCGGATGCGGATGGCGTCCATTGTACTGCGCGCCTGCCAAGGTCGGCCATCTGTTCACCGGTCAGCCGCTTCTCGAGGTCTTCGCGCATGCGAAGCGCATCACCCTCAGCACCGGAAATGCGCAGCCAGAAATAGGCCTCCGCGTCATCCTGCTTCACACCGACGCCATAATAGTAGCTTTTGCCAAGATTTGCCTGCGCCGCGTGATGCCCCTGGCTGGCGGCCATCTGGTACCATTTGGCTGCTTCCTTGCTGTCCTGAGCCACGCCCCGGCCGTCGCGGTAAAGGTCACCTAAGGCGCACTGCGCCTCCGCATGGCCTTGGTCCGCCGCCTTACGATACCACGCGGCAGCTGACTCGTAGCTCTGCGAAAGGCCGTAGCCGTTCTCAAAGAGACGTCCCAGCCGGAATTGCGCGTCCGGCGTACCCTGAAGGGCCAATGGTTGCACGAGCTGCAGTGCAGCGATGTAATCTCCTTTTTTTATCGAAGCATCTGCCGCCGACAAGGCGTCGGCGGCGGCGGCATCAGCATCAGTAACAAACAGGATGAAGCTGAACAACAGCAGGAAGACAATACGCACTATCAAATGTCCTGAACAAAAAAAGCGGTTCTTCTTTCAGGATAGTCGTTCCTCTTTTACCGGGGAAGGGAATTGATTTCATGTCGCAGTCCGGCGAGCGCAGTTTGCAGTTTTCGTGAAGCTTGAGTGGGCCTCAAGTGCGACCCATGTCGCCGGAACTTCTTCCCAAAATGCTTGTGTCTTGCTGCAGCGCAATAAGAGATCTCCCGAGAGATGCCGTATAAAATGCAATTTAGAGAATAATTTTTTTCCATATGGGTAGATTTTTCGTGCTCCGGAAATAAAAATTCCGGAGCGCGCTTTTTTAGGGAATTCAGATCAGGGCGTGGCGGGCTCCGCGCCGGGGACGGCGGGCTTCCAGGTTTCGACGCGCTTCGTCATCGCGGCGGCCTGTTCGGGGCTGATCAGCTTTTCCAGCTCGCCGCGCTTGGCAATCCAGGTTTTGTTGGTGCCGCCCGCTGCAGCGAGGCTGACCCAGAAATACGCCGCCACATGGTTCTGCGACACGCCGAGAGATTCCGAATAGAGAAGGCCCAGTTTATACTGCGCCTCCTTTTTCCCCTGCTCGGCGGCCTTTTGGTACCATTTTGCGGCAACGCCATAATCGGCATCCAGGCTGTTGCGCTTGCCGTAGTATTCGGCCAGCAGAAACTGCGCCTCGACATTGTTTTTTTCAGCGGCGGCCTGAAGCTCGCTCACAGACATCTGCTTGGGGTCTGTTTCGGCAGGCTTGGGCGCTGCGGCATTGGTCGTGGTCGGCCCCGAGGGCGAATCCGGGTTCTGGCCGGGAACCGACGGAATGGGAACGGAGGGCGCGTTGATTTCAGCGGCGAGGGCGGGCGCTGCAACCAGCATTAAAATCGAAAGGACCAGAATTCTTTTCATGCAAACGCTCCTGTTTCGCGCTGTTTTGAAATAGTGACGATTTTATTGCTAGTTGTCAAATTTGGTTCGCAGCACCATGCACTCCGCCTCATTGTGCATCGGGGATATCCGCCAGCATGTCAGCGGGTGACTGTTGGCCATATTCACCAGCATCGTGGCGACAAGAAACATGGCGCCAACCGCGCCAGCGACGATCAGGATAATCACTATAAGGGAAGAAGAGGAGTCGCTCATAACTTTTCCGCTGCGCCCGGCAGCAGCCTTGGAATAATCTCTGAATATCAGTTTCGCATCCAAAACAGGCGTTCTGCAAGAAAATTAAGGCCGCGGAAACTTGTTGCGGAGGCCAGAAAACATATTTATGACTGCCATATGACGCTCCCGAAAGCATTTATGGATGAGATACGCGCGCGCGTTCCGTTGTCGTCGATCATCGGAAAACGCATGAAGCTGACCCGCGCGGGGCGGGAGTTCAAGGGCTGCTGTCCTTTTCATAAAGAAAAGACGCCATCTTTCACTGTCAATGACGTGAAGGGCTTTTACCATTGCTTCGGCTGCGGCGCGCATGGTGACGTGCTGGGCTTCCTGATGGACCATGACAACCTGCAATTCATGGAAGCGGTCGAGCAGCTGGCGGGGCTGGCTGGCATGCAGGTGCCCAAGCCCACCAAGGAAGAGGCGCAGAAATTCCAGAAGCAGATGTCGCTCTACGACCTCATGGAAGCGGCCGCGAAATGGTACGAACACCAGCTTCATGAAAAGCAGAACAAAAAAATTGTTGAATATCTGATAGAACGCGGGCTTTCTTTAGAAACCATCAAAACTTTTCGCCTCGGTTTCGCCCCGGACGGCGACGAGTTAAAGCGTTATCTTGAAAAAGCCGGCTACAAGATTGATGATATGAAAGAAGCCGGGCTTTTCAAGGAGTCCGAGCGCAAGAAGGGCGAAATCTATCCCTTTTTCCGCGGCCGGGTGATGTTTCCCGTGCAGGATTTTCAAGGGCGGGTGGTCGCCTTCGGCGCGCGCGTGCTGCCCGAGAGCCATGGCGGTCCGCCCGACAAATCGGCGCCCAAGTATATCAACTCTCCCGAAACCTCGATTTATCATAAGGGCAAGATGCTCTATGGCCTCTCGCGCGCCCGGAAAGTCATCGGCGATGGCGAAACCGTCATCGTGGTCGAGGGCTATATGGACGTCATCGCACTGGTCCAGGCGGGCTTCCGCGCGGCCGTTGCGCCTCTGGGTACCGCCCTGACGGAGACGCAGATCGAGGAGCTCTGGAAGGTGATGCCGGAGGACAAGCGCAACCCCGTGCTGTGTTTTGACGGCGATACGGCGGGCCAGCGGGCGGCGGGACGGGCGCTGGAACGCATCCTGCCGATCATGAAGCCAGATTATTCTGTAAAATTTGCCTTCCTTCCGGACGGATACGACCCCGACGACCTGATCAAGGAGGAGGGCGTCCCGGCCATGCAGCGGGTGCTCGATAACGCCATCGGCCTGTTCGAAATGATGTGGCTGGAGGAGGCGAAGGGGCGCAATTTAAGCCAGCCGGAGGCCAAGGCGGGCTTCCGTTTTGCGCTCGAGAAACGCGCACGGCAGATCGCGGATATGACCGTGCAGGAATTCTTTATTCATGAGATAAATCAAAAAGTTAATGACGTATTTTTAACTCATGCATCAACCCGTCCGCAGCGGGGGCCCGGCCATTTTTATAAGGGCAAGCTGGTGCCGCCGGGTGCGCATACGCCGTATCGCCCGATGAACCTGAAAGCCAAGCCCGTCAAGGTGTCGAAACTGCTGCGCGAGAAGGTGCTGATTGCGACGATCATCAACTATCCGGAGCTGTTCGACGAGTTCGGGGAGAAACTGGGGATGGTCACGGTGCCGAATGAAGACTATGATCAGCTGCGGCAGGAAGTCATAAGATTTTTGACCGCCCGGCAGAATGATCAAGAAAATGATCGGATATACCTTGACGATCAGGCGGTTAAGCAACATCTTATTGAATCAGGGTATGGCAGGATTCTTGAGGCCTTGTTCGACAAGTCCTTATATGTCTATGCAGGCTTTGCAAAGCCCGGTCAGCCGCCGGATATTGTCCGGCAGGGCTGGCTGGAAGCTTATTCGATAGGGCAGGATAGCGCACGCTGGAAAAAGGCGTGAGATAAGAATGGGGAATGACTAGTCAGGGAGCACAAACGCGCATGGCCGCGAAAGCAAACGAAGAGCAGGAAACCGAAGCCGCGGAAGAGGCGGATGACGCCCCCCTGCAGGGAGCCTTGGCGAAAACCGTCAAGAAAATCATCGCCAAGGGCAAGGAGCGCGGTTACGTCACCTATGACGAAATCAACAAGCTGCTGCCCGCCGGCGAATACACCTCGGACCAGATCGACGAGACGATGGCGATGCTTTCCGACATCGGCATCAACCTCGTGGAAGAAGAACCTGAGTCCGACGAGCCCGAGGCGAAACCCGAAGCCGCCGAAAGCGAAGAAGGCGAGGGCGCCGGTAACCTGGCCGAGACGGACCTTGGCCGCACCGACGACCCGGTGCGCATGTACCTGCGCGAGATGGGCTCGGTCGAACTGCTCTCCCGCGAGGGCGAGATCGCGATTGCAAAACGCATCGAGGCCGGCCGCGAGATGATGATTGGCGGCATCTGCGAAAGCCCGCTGACGATTCAGGCCATCATGAACTGGCACAAGGCGCTCGAGAACGGCGAGATGCTGCTGCGCGACATCATCGACCTCGAAGCCACCTACGGCGAAGGCGAGCCTGCGGAAGCGGGCGCGGCGCCCGCTGCGGGCGAGGAAGGCATGAGCGCGAAGGCAAAAGCCATCCAGGCCGCCGTCGCCGAAAAGCTCGAGAAGAAAGAGAAAGAGCGCCAGAAGGAAGAAGAGGCGCGCAAGAAGGCGAAAGCGAAAAAAGCCGCCGCTGCCGGTGAAGACGACATCATCATCGACGACGAAGAGCCCAAGCCCGTTTATGACGAAGGCGAGCTCGACGAGAGCAGCCTGTCGCTGGCCGCGATGGAAGAGGAACTCAAGCCCCAGATCATCGAGACCTTCAAGATGATCACCAAGGCCCACAAGAAGCTCGCGAAAGTGCAGGAAGACCGCCGCGAGGCTCTTGCCAAGACGAAAGAGATTCCAAAACGCCTCAACGACAACTATCGCAAGTGCAAGGTCGAGCTTGTCGACCTCATGCAGTCCGTGCGTCTCAACATCTACCGCTCCGAGCAGCTCATCGAGCAGCTCTACAACATGAACCGCAAGGTCATGGGCCTCGAAGGCCAGATCATGCGTCATGCCGTGGGCATGGGCGTTGGCCGCGAGGACTTCCTCGACAAATGGGCGGGCAATGAAACCAATCCGCGCTGGGTCGCCAACGTCGGCAAACTGCCCGGCAAGGGCTGGAAGAAATTCGCCGAAAAGCACAAGGACGACGTGAAGGCGTTACGTGACGAGATCGAAAAGGTCGCGCAAATCTCCGGCCTGCCCCTGCTCGAGTTCAAGCGCATCGTGCACACTATTCAAAAAGGCGAGCGCGAAGCCGGCAAGGCGAAGAAGGAAATGGTCGAGGCCAACCTGCGCCTCGTGATTTCCATCGCGAAAAAATACACCAACCGGGGCTTGCAGTTCCTCGATCTCATCCAGGAAGGCAACATCGGCCTGATGAAGGCGGTGGACAAGTTCGAATACCGCCGCGGCTATAAATTCTCGACCTACGCCACCTGGTGGATACGCCAGGCCATCACGCGCTCCATCGCCGACCAGGCGCGCACCATCCGCATTCCCGTGCATATGATCGAAACCATCAACAAGCTGGTGCGCACCAGCCGCCAGATGATGCACGAAATCGGCCGCGAGCCCACGCCGGAAGAACTGGCCGAGCGCCTTGGCATGCCGCTGGATAAAGTGCGCAAGGTGATGAAGATCTCGAAAGAGCCCGTCTCGCTCGAAACCCCCGTGGGCGACGAGGAAGACAGCCAGCTCGGCGATTTCATCGAGGACAAGAACGTGATTCTGCCGGTCGAGGCCGCGATCCACGCCAACCTGCGCGAAACGACGACGCGCGTCCTTGCGACGCTCACGCCCCGCGAGGAGCGCGTGCTGCGCATGCGTTTCGGCATCGGTATGAACACGGACCACACGCTTGAGGAAGTGGGCCAGCAGTTCTCGGTGACGCGCGAGCGTATCCGCCAGATCGAGGCGAAGGCGCTGCGCAAGCTGAAGCACCCCAGCCGCTCGCGCCAGCTCCGCAGTTTCCTTGATACGTGACGCAGTTTTTGTCGCCCCGGCGAAAGCCGGGGCCCACGGACAGCACAGGTAAGTCTTATGACCGGCCTCGGACAGTTTCCGCTGCAACATTCCTGTCCGTGGATCCCGGCTTTCGCCGGGATGACATTTAAGGTGCAGCCATGACCGCCGCCACAAAATCCCGCAAGAGCAAAAAACCGGCCAAACCGCCGCCGCCGAAATTCGTGCGGCCGGAAAGCCGCTGGAAGAGGGCGTGGCGCGATTACCGGCTCATCCTCATCGTCGGCCTGCTCTACGTCCTGGGCGTGACGGCGGAGGCGGTATATTGCCATGTTCCGTTCCGGCAATTCGCGCGCGTCGGCTACGCCATACTGCTCGTTTTCGTCAAATGCGTCATGCTGCTGGTCTGGTTCGGCGTCTGGATATTCTTCCGCGAGTTTATTCGCGGCCGGGAAAAGGGCCTCTGGCGCCGCATCAGCGCCGCGCATAACCGGATGAGCGGCACGGCACGCGATTATTTCGAGGGCGACGTCTTCGCCTATGGCTGCGTGAGCGTGCTGGTGCTCTTCGCGATCGATTTCTTTTTCATCCAGAAGTCGCTGATACGCCGCATCAACCCCTATGTCTGGGATCCCGCGCTGGCGGAGGCGGAAAAAACCGTGCATTTCGGCCATTACCCGCATGAATGGGTGATCCCCTGGTCGGACATGCTGGGGCTGGGGACGGTTTTCGACGTCGCCTATTACCTGTGGTTCGTCATGATGTACCTGGTGCTGGGCTATAACCTGTTCCTGGACGGCAACCTCCGGCGCCGCCTGCAGTTCATCTGGGGGTTCCTCCTGTCCTGGGTGGCGCTGGGCTCCCTCGGCGCCACGTATTTTTCCTCCGTGGGCCCGCTGTTCTTCCATGACTTTTACCCGAACCACCTGAATATGTATGCGGATCTCGTCCGGCACTTCCAGGACAAGGGCCCGCATGATTTTTTCATCGCCTATAACTCGCGCACCCTGCTGCTGGGCTGGTCGCGCAACGAACAGCTGGTCAACATCAACGCCCTTTCCGCCATGCCGAGCATGCATATTGCCGTGGCCTGGCTCGCCGTTCTTTACGCGCGGGGCCTGTCGCGCCGCTGGTTCGCCGCGGCCTGCGTTTTCTGCGCGCTCATCTTCCTGGGCACAATCTATTTCGGGTTCCACTACGCGCTCGACAGCTACGTCTCCATCGCCGCCGTCACCCTGGTGTGGTGGATAACCGGCCGCCTGCTGAAACGCCGGTACCCGGAAGAGGTGGAGTTGAGGAGGACCTAAATCTCCTCCCCTTTGGGGGAGGAGGGGACCCGTCGCTTCATATGCGCATGCGAAGCATGCGTGCGACGGGAAGGTGGGGGTACTCCGTCCAGCCAGAGCTATTGTTGTACGGAGTACCCCCATCTTCCCACGCCTTCGGCGCGGGCCCCTTCTTCCCCCAGAGGGGGAAGAGAAGCCCCCCGCCAAAACATTTTGTCTCGGACTGCGCGGATGATTCTCCCGCACTTTCAACCGTTCAGGGCATTTTCATCATGCAAATTCCCATTTTGAGAATCGGGAAGTAACCATGCCTTAATCAAAGCCGCGTATACAAAGAAATGCTATTTGGCTGCAAAGCCGGGGGAGTAGCATGTCGGATGCGCTGGAAGCCGTCCTGAAGGACGCGATCAAAAAGATCATCCTGGAAGCCATGGCGGAATCGGCTGCCGCGGGGCTGTCGCCGGCCTTCGCAACCGCCAGCGCCGCGCGGGCGATCCGGCCGCCGTGCCCCGCTGTTCCCAACCCCATCGCCGCGACTGGGACCGGCTGGGAGCGGGTCTGCATCGCCTTCAAGAGCATGGTCCTCGGTGCCTTCGTGCTGGGGACCTGCGGGCTGGTCTCGGCTGTTTTGTTCCCGTCCAGCTTTGCGCGCGCCGCGAATGACTGGGCCTGGATGCAGGAAGTGCACAAGCAGGTCGTCGCGGAAGAGCGCCGCCATCGCCTCCACAATCCGGATCTCACCTCCCTCAACGATCCGGCCGACCCCGCGGTCGCCGCCTGCATGGCCGAAAGACAGGAAGATGTTCCGCAGCAACTGACCTGGAGCGACCTTGCCAATCCGTCAAAGCTCATCGCGATGTACAAGCATGACGTTTTCCTGCATGCGGACGCGGACGACCTGACGGCGATCGTGCTGTTCTACGAACTCGCGCGCCTCGCGAAAGGCCAGCCCGTGACGCTGAAGGATCTTCCCGCCGACTTCAAGAACAGCCTGCCCTGCAAATGGCTTCCGGCCTTCAACGCCGTCACCGCGCAATTCCCCGAGCCGCAACCCCTCCCGCCCGTGCCTGTCGACTTCATCGGCCAATTTGCGCCGTACTTTGACTGAGTGGATAAAAATACCCGTCATGCCCGCCTTACGCGGGCATCCGTAAGGCCGTCTGGCCGTCATATGAGTCATGTGACGCCGACTCATAAGACGCTCATGCGAATGCATGCGGTGCATGACCGCGCTTACAGACCCCCGCGCAAGGCGGGGGTGACGAAAGAGAGGAAAAACCCCCATATTTCCGCAATATATTCCCGCTTTCCCGCCCCTCCAGCCTTATGATATAGTGCCCTCCTTGGCGGGGCCTGTAGCTCAGTTGGTTAGAGCGGGCCGCTCATAACGGTCTGGTCGGGGGTTCAAGTCCCTCCGGGCCCACCAAATTTTCAATTCATAAAGTCGAAGAAGATTCCTAGCAGCTTATTTACAGTTGTATGACTGCATCTTAAATTTACTGTATTGTTATTGCGTCAATTTCTATGAATTATTGGGGAGAGAGTTTATGAAGCTTCATGTAGATTGGTCGAACCCTTTTCAATTGAAGGATGCATCCGACCAGAATCTTATATATACCGTTGATCTGAACAAATTGCCACCTTCAGAAGGTGTCTACGTTCTCGGTCGAAAGTTTGGGTCGGATATAGAAGCTTTATACGTTGGCAAGGCAAATAATATACGAACTCGAGTGCGAGGTCAGTTTAAAAATTTGCCCCTAATGCTGCATTTGAAGAATGCCCGGAATGGTAAACGTGTCGTCTTAGCGGCAAAGTTTGTTCCTAAGCCTGGGCAGCAAACAGACAAATGTTTGGCTCTCTTGGAGCGTGCTTTGATTAGACATTTTCTTTCAGAGGGGCACGACCTTGTCAATAAACAGGGGACCCGACTGAGGCGACATGAAATAACTTCAGTAGGAAAACATCCGAAACGTTGGATACCAAAAATAATGTTCATTGATAAGGCAAAGGGCGAATAACTTCGGCCATCCCAAAACGCAAGAATTTTTTAGGTTCTTATGATCAATAGGAAGCAAGCTATAAGAGCGTGGCAAGAACGCTTAGAGGAACATTTTAGTTTTGACGGAATTGTAGGCGGCCAACTATCTTCTGTAATGGATGCTGAAAAAAAATATGGCGAATATTTTGCAGAAACATTTCATGGGCAGAATGTTCTGATGGACTCATTCCAAGGTTTTTTTATTGAGACCATCAACAGGGTCTATGACGGCATCATTAAAAATGGCTGGCCTAAAAATTGCCCTCATTATGCGCCTGTATTTCTTTACTATATAACCATTTTCCGGAGCTTTCGTGCTTGTGAAAACCTCCTTCAACATGGATATCCATTAGAAGGATATGCAATGCTCAGAAATGTAAAGGATCGAGTTATTTTTCTTGCTGCCGTCGCTCATGGAATTACAGATTTTTCCTCCATTCATGGCTATGAAAGCTCCAAGAATAAAGATAGAAAAGAAAAAGAAAATAAGCGGAAGATTGAAGAACGACGAGTCATGGGCCTTCTTTTAAGAAAAGAAAGCGGCCTTTCTGTAGATGTTGTTCAGGAACTGGATGCATGGGAGCGGCTTTTTCATGCGGAAGTTCATGGCTCTAAACTGAGCTATGCTCAAGAGCTTGGCTATCTTATGGCTGGAACGAAAGTACCCCCTGAGCCAACTATAAACGGAGAGTCTATGGGGCTGTATATGAATAGGGTAGTAGAAATTGCATGGATGTTGACTCGATTATTTCCTTTTTTACAACCTTGCCAAGAAGCCTTTGGTTCAAAGTGGAAGGAAAAGCAGAAAATACTTGATGAGTCTTTTAGGTTCATGGAAGGCGGACTCGTTGAATTAGAAAAGAAAATAGGCGCCGCATTCATTACTTTTGTAGATAAAAAACTAACCTTTGTGGAGCCTTTTTTCTATTCCGAAAGGCCAGAGGCTAAATGAAATGAATGTCTTGCCTATCAGGGGGCAGAGGTTCTCAATGCATCCAGCCCATAAGCCACAAACTGGCCTAATCGCGGGAATTCCGGGAACACCGCACCCAACCAAATAATTATCAAAATTCCGGCGCAACACGCCCAGAACCTCCTTCCACAGCAAAAATAAACCGCTACAATAGACCATCACGCACCACAGCCATTCGCAACCTAACAGAGGAACCCACACCCATGCCAAAACAAGCAGTCGTCGCCGGCGTCGGGATGACGCCTTTCGTGAAACCGGGAACATCCGCGGCCTATCCGGATATGGGGGCGGCGGCGGGGAGGCTGGCGCTGGAGGATGCGGGCATCGATTTCAAGAGCATCCAGCAGGCCTATGTGGGCTTTGTCTATGGCGACTCCACGGCGGGGCAGGCGGCGGTGTACAAGCTGGGCCTGACCGGCATCCCGGTGCTCAACGTGAACAACAACTGCTCGACGGGTTCGTCGGCCTTGTTCCTCGCGCGGCAGGCGGTGGAAAGCGGCGCGGTGGAATGTGCGCTGGCGCTGGGCTTCGAGCAGATGGCGCCCGGCGCTATCAGCGTCGTCTTCGGCGACCGCCCGAGCCCGCTGCAGAAATTCCTCGATATCGCGGATGCGAAATTCGAGGGCGCTTCGAACATTCCTTCCGCGATCCGCCTGTTCGGCGGCGCGGGTTACGAATACCAGCAGAAATACGGCGCGAAGACCGAGACCTTCGCCAAGGTGCGCGAAAAGGCATCCAAACATGCAAAGGACAACGAGCGCGCGCTGTTCCGCAAGCTGGTCAGCGTCGAGGACGTGATGGCGGGCGAGAAAATCTTCCTGAACGTCACCAAGCTGCACTGCTGCCCGCCCACCTGTGGTGCTGCGGCAGCCGTCATCTGCTCGCCCGAATTCGCGCGGCGTCATGGCTTGCGCAGCGACGTTGTCATCGCCGGGCAGTCCATGGTGACGGATTTCGATTCATCGTTCAGCGAAGGTTCCATGATCAAGGCGGTCGGTTCCGACATGACCCGGGCAGCCGCGAACGACGTTTACCGTCAGGCCGGCATCGGCCCGGATGACGTGGATGTCGTCGAGCTGCACGACTGTTTCACCATGAACGAAGTCATCACCTACGAGGGCTTGAGCCTCTGCGGCGAGGGCGAGGCGGAGAAATGGATCTGGGACGGCAACAACACCTATGGCGGGCAGGTCGTGACCAACCCGTCGGGCGGATTGCTGTCGAAGGGCCACCCCTTGGGCGCGACCGGCCTCGCGCAATGCTTCGAGCTGGTCAAGCAACTGCGCGGCGACTGCGGGCCGCGCCAGGTCGAGGGCGCGAAAATCGCCCTGCAGCATAACCTCGGCCTCGGCGGCGCGGCCGTCGTGACGCTGTACCAGAAACAGGGATAGGGCAGGGCGCTCTTTAGACCGACGGCGTCTTTTTCGGCTTCCGCTTCGCGGCAGGCGCAGGCGCGGGAGAGGGAGCGGGCTGCATCAGGCGTTCCTCGATCAGGGCCAGCATTTTTTTGTATTCCCTGTCATCGCCGTGTTTTTCGACGAGTTTCAGGGCTTCGTCATAGGCCGAGGCCATGCGGTATTCGTCGCGGTCGTCCCCGTTTGACCTGCGCTCGGTATAGTCAAAGACCTTTAAAGGGTCGAAGCCGGCGTCCAGCAGCAGCTTCACGCCCTTGAGCCCGCTGCCCCATTTCATGCAGGCATGCATGGCGCTTTCGCCGTTTTTGCCGGTGTCATGCACGTCGGCGCCCGCCTTGAGAAGCTCCGCCGCGACGTCAAGGGCGCCGCGGTTCATGGCGTGATAGAAAATGCTGCCGCGGTCGCAGTCGTTCAGTTCCTTGTCGCCGCGCTGGCGCGGATCGGCCCCGTGTTCCAGCAGCAGCCGCGCCATCTCGCCCCCGTTCTTCACATCGTGGCCGGTCGTCTGGAACAGCGCGCGGTAATACTTGCTCTGGTTCGCTTTCTCGACGCTGGCGCCAGCTTCCAGCAGCAGGCGCAGGTTTTCCGGGTTGTCGCCGGAGATGGCCTCGTTGACGGGAACCGTCCCGTCTTTCGTGGCGGCATCGACGTCCGCGCCGAGGTCAATCAGCTGCTTGACGAAAGCGGGCGAGCCCTTGCGGACGGCGGAATGCAGCGCGGTGTCGCCCTGTTTCGTCGCGATTTTGACGTCGGCGCCGTGGGCGATCAGCAGCTTGCACAGTTCTTCGTCGCCTTTGCGGCCGGTGCCGCAGGCGAGATAGAGCGGCGTCTGGTTGCTCTCTGTCGTCGCGACGTTGATTTCGCCGGGCGGAATGACGGCGAGGATGCGCTTGACGATGGGCATCTGGGCATTCAGCGCGGCCAGGTGCAGGGGCCCCGCGCCGTCCTTGTCCTTTTTGAAGATATCGGCGCCCTTCTTCTGCAGCCAGTCGAAATGCCAGGTGTAGCCGTGCATCGCGGTCCACCAGGCCGTGGTTTTGCCGTCCTTGTCCCCGGCATCGGGGTTCGCGCCCGCTTCCAGCAGCGCGAGGAAATAATTCCTATGGCAGTTCTGGTACAACGCTGCATAAACGAGCAGCGGGGTGTCGTTTTTTTCGCCGCACTTCTGGTTCGGGTCGGGGAATTTGACGTTCGGGTCGGCGCCGCAGCTAAGCAGAAGCTCTTCGACATAGGGCCATTTCAGCGCGCGGGCAAGCGCCAGCGGGGTGAGGCCGTAGCGGTCCGGCTTGTTGGGGTCGGCGCGTTCCACGTCGAGAATATGCCTGACCGCCTCCGCGTCTGCGCCCTCCTGGATCATCAGCAGAAGCCGGGTCGCGCCGGTTTTTTTGTCGACGACCTCATTGGGGTCCGGCTTGTCGGGGTCCAGCCATCCGCCATAGCGGACGATCTGCCTTGTCATGTAAGGCCACCCGCGATCGACGGCGACTTTGAGCGGCGTATCTTTTCTGCTGTTTCTCTTGTTGAGGTCCGCGCCGTTCGCGATGATCGGATATACGTATTTGAAGTCGGCATGCTTGATGTAATACGTCAGAGGCGTTTCGCCCTTCATTTCCTGTTCTTCATGGGTGTACCAGGTGCCGCCGCGCGGCTTGTACACCAGCGGGCCGTCGGGGGCGCCGTCATAGGCGGGGGGTCTGGCGCCAAGCTGGATCAGGAGGTCCGCAAGGGCATACCATTCCTGCGCCATGGCCGCATCCATCGGCCTGCGGCCGTTACGGTCGGGTTTGTTGGGGTCGGCCCCGGCCATCACCAGGTCGTATATGTCGCGCAGCGTCGCCTTGCGGCCGTCGATGGCCGCGAGCAGGCGGGTCTGGCCCGTCGCCGCGTCGACGACGTCATCCTGCGGGTTGAAGGCGCCCGCCAGATTACTCTTTTTCGACGGGGCTGGTTTTTGTTCTTCGGCCATAAGCGTCCTTTGAATAACCGGCCTAATATACAGGATTTAAAATATTATGACAATGTAATTTTGATTTGAAATATTCCATGATTTCAAAGGCTTTCAAGCGCAAATATTTGACATAACCGTTGACTGGACGGGGTGTTTCGCGTAGATTAAGCCGGATTGCCGGCAATCGAAGTTCAAAGGAAGCATGACACAGGATTTCAACAGCGCAGCAACCGCGATACCCCTGCATGCGCAGCTGTTCAAGGCCGCCATGCACGGCGACCTGTCCGAAACGAAGCGGCTGATCGCGGCGGGCGCGGCACTGGAGTCACGCAATACATCAGGCCATACGCCGCTTATGCTCGCGGCATCGCGCGGGCACCTCGAAGTGGCGGCGGCGCTGCTCGATGCGGGCGCCGACGTCGACGCGCTCAGCAAGACCGGCGCTTCCGCGCTGGCCTCGACCGTCGGCCTGCCGGACAAGGCCATGGCGGACCTGCTGCTCTCGCGCGGCGCCGATCCGCTGGTCGGCCATGTTTCCTGCCACAAGAACCTGTTGCGCGCCGCCGTCGGCTGGGGGCAGGAACAGCTTTTCACGAAGCTCGTCGAAGGCGGGACGGATTTCCGCTTCGAGGACGAGGGCGGGCGGAATATGCTGATGCTTGCCTGCAGTTCGGACCAGCCCCGGATACTGGAACTGCTGATCGCCGCCGGCATGGACCTCACCCAGAAGGACAATGGCCGAATGTCGCCCGCCGAGCACGCGGCCGAGAAGGGAAGCGATGCCTGCCTTCGCATCCTGCTCGATCACGGCGTCAGTCCCGAAGAGGATCGCCGCCGTGATTCCCTTTTATATCTCGCGTCGAAGAAGGGCGCGGAAAAGGCCGTCGCGCTGCTGCTCGAAAGGGGCACCAAACCTAACATCTGTGACGACGATTCCACCGCTCCTCTGCGCGCGGCGATCCAGGGCGGACATGCGGCCTGCGTCGATCTGCTGCTGCAGCACGGCGCCGACCCGATGAACGAAGCCTGGGAGGGCGGCGCGAAAAAAACCGACGAAGAACTCGCGAAGGCGAAGGGCGGGGAGATCGAAAAACTGGTCACCGCCGCGGCGCGCAAGTTCCACCTGGTCATCGCCGCCGGGGAGAATGATACCGGTCTCATGAAAACGCTGCTGGACGAGGGCATTCCCATTGAAACGGTGGACCGCCACGGCAAGACGGCCTTGTTGCACGCCGTGCAGGAACGAAAAATCGAGGCGGTGAAGCTCCTGCTCGAGCATCACGCGAACCCCAATTACGCCAAAGACACTGGCCGCACGCCGCTCTATGCCGCGATCATGAAACTCGAGCGCTATTCCGTGGATCCGGACGCCGACCCCGCGATGATGGAGCTGCTGCTCGCGCATGGCGCGGATCCCAATGCTCTCCACGACAATAAAGAAAAGGAATCCATGCTGTGGATCGCCGTCGAGGGGAAGCAGGCCGCAGGCGTCGCCGTCCTGCTCGCGCACAAGGCCGATCCGAACATCCGCAACGGCGGGGACGAAAGAACGCCGCTCTTTGCCGCCGCGCTCAACAAGGACCCGGATATGGTGAAAAAGCTTATCGAGGCCGGCGCGCGCGTCGACGTCAAGGACAAGGACGGCGTGACGCTGAGAGCCGTCGCCGAAGGGACGGGAGAACGCGGGGTTATCCTGGCCATCGAGAAGCAGTACGACCGCGAGATGGAACAGATGGGGGAGGACGCCACCCGGCTCAACACCCAGATGCGTGTCTTCAAGCCGTTCCAGTTCAAGCCGGGCGCGAAATAACCGCCCTCCGCCGCCGGATTCTTTTGCTCCTGAAAATGCCTAAAATTTTATGCATTTTTTTAAAGGGAAATTCGGCCGATTATCTAAAGTTTTAGCTGGTTTTCCCCAGTGATTTCATCTGTTTTCTGCATCTTACAAACTTCTTACAAGCTGCCCATAACCCTCTCGCAATTGAATCGTTGGGGCGTGTTCTAATGAGAATATGGGCAGGGGTTTGCCCGAAGGGTTCAAAGGATCGAGGGAGTTTGGCATGTCGGATTCATTGGAGCTGGTGCTCAAGGAAACAATCAAGAAAATAATGGCCGAGGCGATCGCGGAGCAGGTGGCCGCCGCGCAGCGCGGCGGAATGCTGCCGCAGGGCGCCTCCGTGCCGTGCCCGGCTCCCGCGGCTGAAACCTGCCTGCAGCCCGTGCAGATGCCGGGGCCGTGCTGGCAGAAAATCATCTTCTCGCTGAAAACCCTGTGCCTCGCCGGTTTTGCGCTCGGCTGCTGCGGCTTCGCCTCCGCCGCCTTGTTCCCCTCCGAGGGCGCGCAGGCCGCGAACGACATCGCCTGGATGCAAACGGTGCACCGCGACGCGATGGCCGATCGCGCGCGCCAGGCCGCGCGTCTGCATACCGCGCGCGGGCCATATGACTATACGAATCCCGTGACCTCGCTCAACGACCCGAACGACCCGGTCGTGGCCGAGTGCATGGCGCAAGGGGAGGAAGTGCCGACCAAGCTGACCTGGAACGACCTCTGGAACATGGACAAGGTCATGAATCTCGTGAAGCACGACGCGTTTCTGCATGCCGCGCCGGAGGATCTGACCGCCATCCTGCTGTTCTATCAGCTGCGCAAGCTGAGCAAGGGCCAGCCGATCCGCCTCGACGACATACCGGCCGACTTCAAGAACGCGCTGCCCTGCCAATGGCGCCCGGTGTTCGACGTGGTGACCGCCGGCCATCCGGGACCGACGCCGCTGCCGCCCGTGCCCGTCGACTTTATCGGCCCCTTTGCGCCGTACTTTGAATGAACTTGCCTGACTGAAAAGCGTGAAGCGCACAGAGGAAAAGAGCGGCCGGCGTCAAGCCGGCCGCGACTGTGTGTTTCCGCATTCAGTTAAACTTCGGCTTGCGCTTTTCTTTGAATGCCAGCAGCGCCTCTTTTGCGTCGGGCGAGGCGAGGGCTTTCTTGAATTCCTCGGCCTCCGCATCGATGCGTTGCGCGACGGATTCGAAGTCGCGGCGCAGCAGGGCCTTGGTCGTACGCAGGGCGTCCTTCGGCTTGGCGGCCAGCTTCTTCGCCGTTTTCATCGCCACCTTTTCGAGGTCGGCAGTCTCGCAGACGGCATTCGCGATGCCCGTGTCGAGCGCTTCCTTCGCGCTGAAGGGCTCGCCCAGCATCAGCAGTTCCGCCGCGCGGGCATGGCCGGCCATGCGGGGCAGCAGCAGGCTGGCGGCGGCTTCGGGCACCAATCCCAGGTTGATGAAGGGCAGGGACAGCATCGCGTCTTTGGCGACATAAACGAAATCGCAGTGCAGCAGCATGGTCGTGCCGATGCCGACCGCCGTGCCGTTCACGGCCGCCACGATTGGCGTTTCCGCGGTGGATATGGCTTTCAGGAATTTCATCACCGGGCTGCTCTTGCCCGTCGGCGGGTTCTCGGCAAAGTCCTTCAGGTCGTTGCCCGCGCAGAAACTGTCGCCCGTGCCGGTGATGACGATGACGCGCACGTCGGGGTTGGTGTCGGCGTCCTTGATCGCCGCCGCCATCGCGTCATACATCTCGAGATTGAGCGCGTTTTTCTTGTCCGCGCGGTTCATGCGGATGGTCAGGATGCCGTCTTTCACCGAGGTGTTCACGAGATCGGACATGCGTCTCTCCTTTCGGGAGGGCGGGTTTACGTTGTCATATGTAAAGGTTTTAGCAAAGCCGGGGGCGGATGGCAAATGAATTGAATTGGGCTTCAGGAAGCCTTTTCCGTGCGCTGGCGCAGGCCGTCAACTTCCGCCCGGAGAGATGCCAGTTCGCCGCGCAGCGTGCGCATTTCCTTGCGCAGCACGTAGTCGTTCGCCGCGGCCTGCATCATCTTGATGACGGGCTTGAAATCGCTGTCGGCGGGCGCCGCGCAGGCATGTGCGATAGCGTTCTCGCCGTTCTTGTCCAGCAGCGTCGGGTCCGCCCCGCATTCCAGCAGGATTTCGACCGTGCGCGCCGCGCCCGCGCGGGCGGCGTGCATCAGGCAGGTCATGCCGTCGGCGTCCTGGTAGTTCATGTCGGCGCCGCCGGCATGGGCGGCTTCCAGCAACCCGTATCGTCCTTCCCGCGCCATCGCGTGGAGCAGGGGATGCTCGCCGCGGCAGGGATCGGCGCCGCCGCGCATCAGCGTTTCGATAACCATGTCGTTGCGGTTGAGCGCAAGCGCCAGCTGCAAGGGCGTCTGCACGACGCCGTCCGGACGGCGCTCGCCCAGGTTAGGGTTAGCCTTCCCGGCCAGCAAGATATTGATCGCCGCAAGCATCGGGCGCTCATCCTTCATGCGCAGCACCGCATGCAGGGGCAGGGCGCCGTTCGCATTAGGCACGTTGGGATCGACCTTCGCCGCGATCAGCGCCTTGAGGGAACCGTGGTCCCGCGGATCTGTCGCTGCGATCATCAGGGGCGTATTGCCCTTCGCGTCGCTTAAGTTCGGGTTCGCGCCCATCGAGAGGATGCTCGCGATGCCGCCATGGTCTCCGCGGAGGATCGCGGTGACAAGCATGTTGGTGAGTTTTTCCGGCGCAAGACCCATGTCACATCCTGATCCAGCCGCCGAAGGTGCACATGCTCATCAGCGACGCGACGACGATGACGATAAACGTCAGCATTGCGCCGAACCGCCTGCCTTTTCCCGCGGCGCCCTTCTGCATCATGCCGTGCACATGGCATAGGCGCGCGGCGATCAGCGACAGGCACAGGGCATGGATGGCTGCGGCGGGGTATCCTTCCGCCTCCGTGATCAGGATGAGAAGCAGGGCCATCGGAACGTATTCGATGAAATTTCCCTGGATGCGGACGGCGACGTTGAGGTTTTTTTCCCCGCCGTCGCCCGCCATGACCTCGAGTTTCGCGCGCATGCGCATGATGCGCCACGACAGAACGACAAGCATAAGGCCCAGAAGACCTGCGTAAACCGGGGCGATGATGGGAGCGGTGTTCATGATTTCAACCTGTACTGTCTCTCAGGAATCATATTCACAATTATAGTTATTTGCATCAAGAGTCTGATAACTCTTCGCCTTCTCCCCCGTTCGCGAAGCGAATGGCGGGAGAAGGTCGGGATGAGGGGGCGGTTCAGATAGGGCGATATTTAGTATTGCTGCGCCACCCCCTCACCTTAATCCTCTCCCGCCATTGGCTTCGCGAACGGGGGAGAGGAAACTTTCAGGACTACGGAAAATAAATGGGTGGCTCAACATGTCAAAAGAAATAAGGTAAACTCGCCGAACCTCAAAAAACCGGGATTTGAAAGCCGACCTTAAGCCTGCATGGGAAAGAAATCCGACCTATTCAAGAAAATCATAAAAAGCCCGGATTTCTGGGTGCGGTTTGACGCCGTCTGCACGGGCGTGGCGGTGCTGACCGAGGCTGCGGTGCTGGCGATGTATGGCGTGCCCGCGGCTCCGCTGCTGCTGGCCATCGGCGGGGCGATCGCGGCCCCGTTACTGGCGGGGGCCGCTCTCTACAGTCTTTACATCGGCGCGACTGGCACCTGGGACTTCGTGAAATCCGCCTGGCGCGACGTCTATAACAAGCCGGCGCCGAAGGACGAGAAGCAGGGGCTGGGCCTGCGCCAGTGGCTGAAGGAGAATCCCGTCACCGGCCCGCCCGTGAAGAAGATGCTGGCGTGGAAGCCGGTCCGGAATTTCCTCGACAATACCCGCCTCGGCCGCAAGGTCCGCGATGGAATGACCCAGCAGGAGCGTAATTTTTTCATGACGGGCCTGAACATCAAGGGCTCGCTGTTCGTGGGCGGCAGCGCGGCTGCCTATATCGTTATGCATACGATCGCACTGCCGGCCTTCACGGTCAGCGCCGCGCTCACCACGGCGGTTGCGGTCGCGTGTTTCTATGCGGGCAAGGCGGCCTTCGACATCACCTGCAGCACCAAGGTGCTGGTGCGCACGATCCGGGAAAAAATCGCAGCAAGAAAGGCCCGCATCGAGGCCGAGAGATTGAAAACCGGCGCGAAGCCCCGGCTGTGGCAGCGCTGGCGCCCGGCGCCCATTCCGATGCCGATGGCCGCCGCGGAAGATCTGCCCGCCGTGAAACTGCCGGAGGATCTTTCCGCCGCTTTCGAACAGTCTGCCTCTTCATTACTATCGCCCCCCATTCCTCCACCCCCGCCTTGTGCGGGGGTCCAAAAGGCCGTCAGGCCGTCATATGACTCCTGGCGTAAGTTATAAGACGCGCAGACACGTTTTTGGATGCCCGCCTCCGTCCTCGACAAGAAAAAACTTAGTCCCCAAAGGGGATCAGATTAAAGACTGAACGTCTTTGCCGGGTTTTCGGGTTTATGCGGCACCTGGAGTTCCAGCGGCTTCAGGACTTCGATGTCATGCGAAGCGCCCATCGGATCCGCGGGGTCTGCCGGCGCGGGAGAGGGGACGTCCGTCGCCACAGGCGGCAGGCATTTCATCATCTTTGACAACAGCCGGGCCTTTTTTCCTTTCATGAAGTTCTGGCTCTGTTCCAGCTCTTTCATGGGGAATGTATCGCCGCAGACGCAGGTCGGGTCCGCCCCTTGATCCAGATAATATTCAATTTGCTTCGCGTTACCCGCTCTGACCGCGCGCATCAGCGGCGTGCCTTCGGGCGACTGGGTATCAACTATCGCTCCGCTTTTGACCAGTTCGTCCATGATTTCGCGTCGAAAATTGGTATGCGCCCAGTGGATAGCTGCCCACGGCTCCCCGGAGTCGTATTTCTTTTTGGCGTTGACGTCGGCGCCGTGCGCTATGGCGGTCGTCACCCAATTCAGGCTGATCTGAAGTTTTGGCTTGCGGCTGTCGTCCAGTTCGCGGAAAAAATCCCGCAGCTTTTCCCCCGCCGGCCTGCCGCGCGCGATTCCGGCGAACATCAGCGTATTGGGATCCGCGCCCTTGTCGAGCGCGAGGTTGATCATGCCCATGTTC
>SCTB01000022.1 GCA_004297545.1 Alphaproteobacteria bacterium | reverse complement strand
ATATAATGATTCTAGGGGCACACACCTGACTATCTGGTTATTCAAATTCGCATTCGGTAGTTCGAGCTTAAAAGGAGACTGACATGAGCGACAAAGGCATTTCACAACGGGCGAGGGAAGACCTCGCCGATATCTTCCGCATCGTGGCAGCGAAGGGCGAGAAGCAGATGGCGGCGGGGTCCGAGTGGCATTATCTCGGCGATATCCAGACGGTGGAGGCAAGCGCGGTGCGCGTGGTCTTCACCGGGGAGGGCAGCGTGAGCGAAAGCAAACTGTCGCCGTCATCGGGCCTGTCTTACGAGGGAAATATGGATTTCCACAAGCTCCACGCGCTGGCCGAAAAGCTGCGCGGCGGGCCGGGGGCGTAACCCTCGTAACCCCGGCGAAAGCCGGGGTCTGAAATCTCGCAACACGCGTGGCGGCTGCCGTTTGAAACTATCTCCACCATATATGATGATGGATGCCAGACCCCGGCTTTCGCCGGGGTTACGGGATGAATTCCGGCGACACTCCCCTAATTATTTGATTATCAAAATAGGTCGGTGCGGAGTATTTTGTTTGCCGCGCTGCGTCCGCTCTTTTTACGATTGGGTATTGGTGCTATCGGGGATAAAAGCAGTCTTGCTCGTGTGATCGCTCACCTCGATTGTCTTGCCGGTTGTCTCCAAGCAGATCTTGACGACAAAATCCCTGATAGCCTGCAATTCTTCGCCCGTCATCTCGCCGTCATATATATTCAAAACTTTTCCGTTCGAAGCGCGTAGTTGCAACATCTTGCTCGGCCCGCGGCCGTTGGAAAAGCAGATGCTGGCTTGTTGAACGATGGAAAAATCCATACTTTTCGGAGTTCCTGCGAGTGTAAAACAAGATATTTTTTTATCATCCGCTTCGACACGGACGACCATAGAGAAAAAACCGACGAGTATCGCGAATAGCAGGGCGCAACAGATTAGAAAGAATACAGGCTTTGGTAATATGGCGACACGCACAGCATTTGCAAATATAATCCCGACCAGGAGGCTTACTGTTAGATTGCGCGTGATGATTTGCCGTTGCCGCCTCAACGGGAGCTCGAATAACGTCACTTTCTCGGTGCCAGCTTCCATAAATTTATTATAGAGGAAATCTGACGACACTCCCCTAATTATTTGATTATTCAGACCGGCGCTTGGTAGACTGAATACGGCGCAAAAGTAACGCCCGGATGATGAAATCAGGACAGCGGAAACCAGCCCATGGATATCGACGACATCAGCGACATTGCCGGCAGCGACCGCCGCGGCTGGGTTTTCTGTTTGTCGCTGTTGCTGGTGCTGGCCGTCACCTGGGTCCTGTTCTCCCCGGTGTTTGACTCTCTCCTCATGGAGGATCCCGCGCATATCACCGGGCGCGTCGAGGGCCCGGCGGCGCCGGGCTGGAGCGCCGCGCTCGACAAGGCGCTCTCACCGGTGATGCAGGCCATCGGCTGCCACGATGTTTCATTTGAAGACCCCGGCCATACGGCGCGCCGCGTCTCCCTCTGCACCTTTACGCCGGGCGGATTCCCCGCGGGCGCAAACGTGAAGCTGCTCTACAGGGACGGGGAGGCGGGTCTGGACGACCCCGATATCAACATCCGCGCCGGCATCGCGGCCTGCGTCTGGCTGAACTTCAGCATCCTCATCCTCTACCGCATTCGCCGCTAAAGCAATTTTATTGCGTTTTCAATAATTATAGTTGCGAAAATCGCAATTTTCTGATACGCTGGGTTCAGGAAAGGAAATCGCCGATGATCCCGGCCTCCGATGACCGAAACTTCCGATGTCCGAAACCTCCGGGCCGCCCGAAACCATATTCATGGAGCAACGCGCCCTTCGCCTCCGGCGAGCGAAAAATTTTCAAAAATCGAAAAACAATTCCAGAGTTCCGGAATTCCGGGGGCACACGCCTAACCATTCGATTACAGAAATCAGCGATGCAGGAATAAAAACCAAACCATGACCACAAACGACTTCATCGTGCGCGTGACCTGCAAGACGGAGAATGTCGAGCTGCACGAATGATGAGAGGCGCAACAAGGGCGGCGGGACGAAATGAAATCAAGAAACGCCATCGCCCTGTTCGCCGCGCTGGTTATTTTTATTTACAGCGGCCCCGTCATGCACTGAACGCAGGAATTCCGAGCGGCTTGATGCGCCACTTTTCTTCTTCCAAAGGAGAGGAAGCGAGGTTTTACTCGTTATAGTGAAAAACCGGGCGCTTGTAGACCGGCTTTGCCGCCGGGTCTGGGGGAATGTCAAAGGTCACGGCTCCGGTGCCGTCGTTCGCGGGAATGGCATGAACACGGCGGGGGATAAGGCGATTTTTTTGTTTCTTCAGGTCTTCGGGTCTTACATAGGTGATGGCTTTCGCCACCGGGGCGGCGCTGGCCTGCGGCTCGGGCGTGGTCAGCCCCTCGGGCATGGCCGGGGGTTCCGCCTCCTCGCCCTCGACAAAGACAAGGGTGTCGTTGTCGGGCAGATTGGCCAGCGGCGGGGCCGACACCTGCGCCGCATCGCCCGGCGAAGGATTGAAGGCCGCGAAAAAGAACAGGGCGCTTAAGGCGGCAAGGGCGATAAATGCGGCTTTCATGCCAACTCCCCCCTCAAAATGCGGCGTTCTTTCAGGAAAATGCGGTACTTAAATGCGTACTTCCAGATTAGCGCGGAACGCTTAACATCCGATTAACGGCAAGGGACCGGGCCGGGTCTCGCCGCGCGCGCTGAGCGCATTGCCGTTCGCCGCGCAAACCTCTACGATAAACCCATGACAGTCCAAGGCGCGGGAAATAAATGAAAATACCCCGGCAGCCACTCTACATGGCGCTCTATATGGTGGTTGTTTTTTGCCTGATGCTGGGACTGATGCTCTATGCCCTGCACCACGCCGGCCCGCCGCCGGCGGGAAAATGACAATGGACAAGAACACCTTCCTCATAAAACTGTCGGAATCCGACAGGGCGGCGCTGGGCAAGCAGCCGTTCAGCGCGCAGTCCGTCCCCCAAAAGGTGTTTTCGAGCATATGGCAGGTCGAGGCGGAGGTGAATAACGGCGGGTTCTCGCAGTACTTTTTCAACAGCAGCGCGGAATCGGCGCATTTCGCGGCGGAAGCGCTGGAGACGATCGGCGCGCCCAAAACCGCCGGCATCTGCCGGCGCGCGGTTGCGGCCGCTTTTCCCGGGGGGCTCCCCGCAAGCCCGGAGGCGATTTCAAAAGCGGCCGAAGATTTCCCCGATGCGGTCCGCGCGGCGCTCTTCGCGCTGGACAGCGAATTCTGCGCCTATCCGCATAATCTGACCGACCTGCTCTACGCCTACGTCGCGGCGCATCCCGAGGAATTCGGGCCCGCGCCTGAGCCGGGGCCGGACCCGGAGGGCGGGTGAGCGCGCCGGGTGGCACTGTTTTGCCCTTAAATATGTCAAACATCGGTGAAGCTGAAGCGACCGCAAAGGCTGCGAGAGGAACAGGCCCGCATTCATCTCTTGCAAAGCAGGCGGACGCTCTTAATGTGAATGTCCATGCAGCAACCGCAATCACAAAAACACGAAGATCCGGATTTCGAAACCCGCGTGCGCGACAGCTTCGCGCGGCAGCCGATGATGCAGACGCTGGGGGCGAAGCTGGCGGCGGTGCGCAAGGGCGAAGTCGAGGTGGAGCTGCCGTTCCGCGCCGACCTTACGCAGCAGCACGGATTTCTTCATGCCGCCGCCGTCACGGCGATCGCCGACAATGCCTGCGGCTACGCGGCGCTGACCATGATGGAGAAGGATGCGGATGTCCTCTCCGTCGAGTTCAAGGTCAACCTCCTCGCGCCCGCCGTCGGCGAGCGGTTTATTGCCGTGGGCAAGGTCCTGCGCGCGGGCAAGACATTATCCGTTTGCTCGGGCGAGGTCTATGCGCTGCAGGGAACATCCCGCAAGCTGATCGGCGCGATGCAGGCGACCATGATTTCGTCAAGGCCCCGGGAATCCGCGGTCCGATGACTTCTTCGGCGCGCCGGATTTTTTCGGGGCAAAGATCTCCGACACATCCTGCGGTACGCCGATCTGGCAGTCGATTTCCTCGCGCCTGTTATCGGTGAAAACCGGCGGCTTCGCGCCGCGGCATCTTGCGGAGGTGAGCAGATGCGTTTTACCGCCCTCGATGCGCAGGGCCTGCCCCTCGTAAAGGCCGAGGACGGGAACGCCCGGGTTGAAGGCGCAGAATTCCTTCAGGCGCGTGTCTCTTGTTTCGCCCTGGTGCTTCGGGTCGTGCATCGCGTCGTCCATGTAATGGCAGTTCAGCTGCGCGCGGATAAGGCCCAGCGCTTTAAGGTCGATAACGTCATGCGCGGGGCAGGGCATGTCGTTCGTGGTCTTGATCGTGGGGCAGGCGATGATCGTGCCGGCGCTGGAGCCCATATAGGGCAGGCCGTCCTCGACCTTGCGGCGGATGAGCGCCAGCGCGCCGTTCTGCTGCAGCTTGTGCAGCAGCGTATAGGTATGCCCGCCGCCGATGAAAATGCCGCCGATATTGTTCAGGTCTTTCGCCGCGATGCCTTCCGGCGGCGCGCAGACCGTGGCGATGCCCATCTCGTCGAAGCGTGCCTTGACCTTCTTGAAGTAGTCTTCTTCCGAAACCCCGCTTGGCCGCGCATAGGGGACGAAGAGCACCGGCTTGCCCTTCGTCACCGCCGGGTCGAAGAATTCCTTGATCCAGTCTTCGGCGAAGTCCAGAAAGCCGGGCACGGCGCCGTCGGCCATGTTTCCGGTCGCTTTGCTGCCGGAAAGCAGCAGCATGTTCTTTTTGGGTTTCGCGGGCGTGGAAGATTTTTTGAACGACTTGCGCATGTTTATAAACCGCACTTCCGGCGCCTGGGGTTGCGGGCGATGTGCCTCAGCATCTCTGGCGCCTTCCGGGCCATTTCGCCGAAGGGATAGTCGAAATCGTTTCGGGAACTCATGTCTTCCTCCTTCCGGCGCTGCCGCGGCTGCCAGGTTGCGTTAATATATTATGTAAATATATGGGAAGTCAAGTGAAAATAGATTCAGCTTTCAGGAGATTGCGATTGAGGAAAGAGAACCCGGGGCTAAGATGAATGGGCGTTGGAGCAAACCGATGAACAAACCCGCATTATTCTTCGTCCTGGGCCTGATAGCGCTGATCGGCTGGGGAGCCTATGAAGCCGGCCTGGACGCCCAGACGGAAGAGCTTCCCGCGGCGGCGGAAGCG
>SCTB01000021.1 GCA_004297545.1 Alphaproteobacteria bacterium | reverse complement strand
CACAAGATATTCGGCGATATCCCGGCGCCCGTTCAGGATCGCCATGTGCAGGAGAGGATATTCCGCGGGCGATGTCCATGACAGCGCCTCGGGATGCTGCGGAAAAATGCGCTTCACTGTCTCAAGATCGCCCATGATAATGGCGGTGAGAATATCGTCGCGCGCCTTCACGACGGCCCTGCCTTGGGCTTGAAGCGCAGCGTTTTCATCGCGCCCATCTGCTGATCGAGGCGTACGGCGCTCTGGCCCATTGCTTCCATTTCCGCGTCGTGCCGCAGCTCGACGCATTTCAGGATGGCTTTGCTCGCGGAATTTCTCGCCAGTTGCAATGGCGTTTCTTCCGCGGCGTTCCGGACGACGGTGCTGGCTTCCGCTGCAACCAGCGCCTCGACGGTTTCAAGGTCGCCATTCTTGATGGCTGTATGGAGCGGATAGTCGTCGGGCAGGACTCTGAGAGCTTCGGATATACCCGTATCAGACGCATTGGGAAAGTGGCGTGTTTCTCGCGCGGTGATGTTGGGGTTGGCGCCATGCCTGAGCAGAACCTTGACGACATCCGGAAATTTTCTGCCACAGGCGGCATGCAGGGAAGCCGGGCTTGGGATCGCGCCCGCAGCGATCATCATTTCCGTCATCTCGGCATTACCCCTGTCAATCACATATTCCAAGGGTAAATGGCCTTTTTTGTCTCTCAGATTGGGGTCGGCGTGATGGTCCAGCAGCAGCCGCAGGATCTTGGCATTTCCCTTGAGGCAGGCGTAATACAAGGGTGTCGCACCGGAATGATTGAAGGTATCGGCGGGTTCACCTTTGGCCAGGAGTTCCGCAACCTTTTCCGCATCGCCATGCTTTGCAGCGTCGTTCAACAGAAATTTCTGGTATGCGGCGTCAACGACGATGGCAATGGACGGATCGCATTTCTTTGAAAAATCGTCGTCCGTGATACTCACGTCTTTGAAATCGCTGCGTATGCCCGGGTCGGCGCCCGCCGCAAGCAGCAGGTTCACGCAGTCAAGACTGCCGCCCTGCATCGCCGCGCGAAGAGGAGAACGTCCCTTTTTGTCGCACTGGTGGACGTCCAGCCCCGCCTTGAGCATCGTATCCACGACATTCGCATGCCCGCCTTCGGCCGCCAGCATCAGCAGGGACGCACCCTTATCATCCATCATTCCCTTATCCACGCCGCTCCCCAGCAGATCCTTCACCGCTTTGTCGACGCCGCGCGCAGCCGCGCGCAGTATCAGGTGCCGGGAATGGCCCGCCGCATGCGGCAACGGGTCGGCGCCGAACGTCAGCAACAGGTCAGCCATTTCGTCGCTGTCCTGGGTCAGCGCCGTGCCCAGCAACTTTTCGTCATTGACGGGCGCGCCATACCCCAGCAGCATGCCCGCCAGCGGAAGATTGCGGCCCTGGATGGCCAGCAGCAGCGCGGAGTTTCCGGCGGCGTCGCAGGCGTCCGGGCGAATCCCGAATTCGAGCCCCTTTCGGACAGCCTTGAAATTGCCCGCCGCAACCGCAGCCGCAAGTTCTGCGGCGGTCCCGACTGATGCATTGTTAAAGTCCTGTTGAAGAGGCATAGCTGTACCCAAGATAAACTGAATAAATCTATATAAATTAAAGACATATGTCAATGGTTATGTTAATTAAACTTGACAGGAGTCCTTTCGCCGGGTAAAACCTTCAGACAAAAGGACAAACCATGGGCCTGGATATCCACAGCGTTTCGCTTGAGCAGCGGGAATTGACCCTGAACGACTTTGCCAAAGCCGCCAAGGCGGCCTTGCGCGGCCGGTTCCGCGAGGCCAAAAGCTGTCTCTCGGGAGAGTCGAAGCTGGTCGCCAGGGACGCCAATGGCAACCCCGTTTTCGCGATTTCCGGCGGACGGGAGATGTCCATTGTCACAAAGCACAGCGCGCCTGCGAAACCGGATCCAGCTCCGCCCGAGACGCCGTCGCCGCCTGTCATTTCGGATGAGGCGCTTGTCCTGCAACAGCCCATGACGGTGCGCCGCAACCCTCTGTCGCTGAAAAAATCCTGATTATTTATAACAGACGATATTCTTGCTGACGAAATTCTTCGACCAGACGTTTTCGGCCTTGCCAAAGAAATTGTTCGGGCGGAACAGCGGCGGCCGGTGCGGTTCCCACCTGTAGCCGAGCTCCTGCAGGAAGGCGTGCAAAGAGGCGCTTTTCTGTTCCCGGTCGTCCTCAAGATATAAAATTGGGCTGCACCTGTTGATCGTCTCGACCGCGCCGCGCAGCACGCGCTCCTCAAAGCCTTCGACGTCGATCTTCATGAGCCCGACGTTGTCGAACTTGTAATCGTCGATCTTCTCGACATGCACGTCGATGCCGCCGCGCGACCGGCTGGTCGTCTCGCACGAAACGCCGCCGAAATTGAAGCGCTCGCTGTATATCAGCTTCGGCATGATCGTCTTGCCGCGCGCCTCGCCAAGCGCCACATTGTGGGCCTTGCCCTTGAAATTCGCCGTCAGCAGCTCGAAGACTTCCGGCTGGGGCTCGAAGGCCTCGACGGTAAAGCCCGCAAAGGCCAGCGCCTGCGCGATGACGCCGATATTCGCGCCGATGTCTAGGACAAGCTTGTCCTTCCCTGCCTTCGCCGCGAGGCCGAGGATAAACTCGGTCTCGTCCGGGTTATATTCTCCATAATGAAAAATGGACTTGCCGATATACTCGTCCTGCTCGAAGAAATGGCATTTGCCCCAGCGGCCATCCACGCTTTTGACGTAGTTTTTCTCCATGGCATTAACCCGCTGCAAGGCGGTCCTTCACCCAGCCGCTGGCCTTGGAAAAGTCCAGCTGACCGGCATACTTCGCCTTCATCTCGGCCATGACCTTCCCCATATCCTTGAGGCCCGCAGCGCCGACCGCCTTGATAGACTGGTCGATAATCGCCTTCACTTCCGTTTCGGACAGCTGCCGCGGCAGGAAGCCCTCGATAACTCTGATTTCCGCGGCTTCCCTGTCGACCAGGTCCTGGCGCTTGCCCGCCTCGTACATCTTGATGGATTCCTGCCGCTGCTTGATCATGGAGGACAGCATGGACAGGATTTCGTCGTCCTTGATGCCGTCCCAGTTGCCCTTGCTGCGCGCGGCGATGTCGCGGTCCTTCATGGCGGCAATGATTAGACGTAATGTGGCGACCGTGATTTCGTCCCTGGCGTGCAGTCCCTGCTTGAGCTGATCCTGAAACTTGTCCCTGAGCATTGCTTTTCCCTTGTGCTTTTCTATATGGCAACAAACTGCTTGGTATGCTATTCCAAGGCGGCTATAATTACAACACGCCAGAAAATCATTCAGTTTCAGGGAAGTGCATGTTTTCACATCAACACCCGCCACACGCGACCGCGGCCCTGGTCCTGGCCGACGGCAGCGTGTTCTGGGGCAAGGGTATCGGCGCGCAGGGCACGACAGGCGGAGAGGTCTGCTTCAATACCTCGATGACGGGATACCAGGAAATCCTGACCGACCCGTCCTATGCCGGACAGATCATCACCTTCACCTTTCCCCACATCGGCAACACCGGCACGAATACCCACGACCATGAAGCCGAAGCGCCCTTCGCCAGAGGCATCATCCTGAAGGCCGATATCACCGCCCCTGCCAATTACCGCAGCCAAGGGCATTTCAACGAATGGCTGCGCACGTACAAGCTGACTGGCATCTGCGGCATCGACACGCGCGCGCTGACCCAGCACCTGCGCGACAAGGGATCGCAGAACGGCATCATTTACTTCCCCGCCGAAGCAAAATTCAACATCGACGACCTTAAAGGTCAGGCAAAGGCGCTGCCCGACATGAACGGACTCGATATCGCGAAAACCGTTTCCTGCAAGAGCATTTATGCCTGGAGCGAGGCCGGATGGAACCACCAGTTGGGACAGTATAACGTCATGACGCGCCCCGGCGCGCATGTCGTCGTGGTGGACTACGGTGTCAAGCGTAACATCCTGCGCTGCCTTGCCGCGCAGGGATTCAAGCTGACCGTCGTGCCTTGCGACACATCTGCGGAGGCTATTCTTGAACTCAATCCCGACGGCATCTTCCTCTCCAACGGCCCGGGCGACCCGGCTGCGACGGGCGTTTATGCCGTTCCCGTTATACAAAAGCTGCTGAAGTCCGGCCTCCCGCTTTTCGGCATTTGCCTTGGCCACCAGATGCTCGCTATCGCGCTGGGCGGAAAGACGGCGAAGCTTCCCTTCGGCCATCGCGGCGCCAATCACCCGGTCAAGGACATGGTGACGGGCCAGGTCGAGATCACCAGCCAGAACCACGGCTTCCATGTCCTCCCCGAAACGCTGCCGGAAACTAGCGACATCACGCATGTCAGCCTTTTCGACGGCACCAACGAGGGCCTCAGCGTCAAGGGCCGCCCCGTATTTTCGGTGCAGTACCATCCTGAAGCCTCGCCCGGCCCGCAGGACAGCCATTACCTGTTCGAGCGCTTTGCTTCGCAGATCCGCGAGTCCGCGAGAAAAACGGCATGACGGCCGAGGATACCGCCGGACGCCTGCCTGCCGCGCGCCAGTCGCAAACGCTTCTCCTTTTCGCCGGCACGCTTTTTGTTTCCGCCGCCGCCATGTTCATGGTGCAGCCGATGGTGGGCAAGATGCTGCTGCCCCTCGTCGGCGGCACGCCCGCGGGCTGGATCGTCGCCATGGCGTTCTTCCAGATGATGCTGCTGGCCGGCTATGCCGCTGCTTATGCCCTGTCGCGCTTTTCGCCGCGCACGCACGGCATGGCCTTTATCGGCCTGCTGCTGCTGGGCAGCCTGTTCCTTCCTGTCGGCCTGCCGCAAAACGCGGAAGGGACGATCGACGCCTGGCTGGTTTTCCGGCTGCTGTCGGTCAGCGTCGGCATCCCGTTCATTGCGATTTCCGCGACATCGTCGACGGTGCAGCGCCTGTTCGCTTCCACGTTGCACAGCGAGGCGCAGGACCCCTATTTTCTGTACGCGGCCAGCAACCTGGGCAGCTTTACGGGACTGTTGATCTATCCCTTGGTCGTCGAGTCATATCTGACGCTGCCGGAGCAGTCGCATCTGTGGATGTATGCCTATGCGCTGCTCGTCCTGTTGTCAGCCGCCTGCCTGCTGCTGCCGGCGCGGGCGGGATATGCGCTGCCCGACGGCAAGGCGCCGACGATCCCCGGAAAACGCAAGCTGCACTGGATCGCGCTGGCCTTCTTCCCGTCCAGCCTGATGCTGGGCGTGACGACGCATATCATCACCGACCTTATTTCCGCGCCGATGGTCTGGGTGCTGCCGCTCGGGATTTACCTGCTGACCTTCGTCGTCGCATTCAGTCGAAAGCCGGTTATTCCTTTCGCCATCCTGCAAAAAATCCATCCGCCCGCCGTGGCGCTGGCGGTCGCTCTTATCGTGATCGTCAACGGCTTCATGCCGACGTCTTTCGCCGCGATGGGCATCCACCTGTTCACTTTCGCCGTCGTGTCGCTGGTCTGTCACATGCGGCTTGCACAGATGCGCCCGCTGGAAGATGACCGGCAGCTGCCCGAATATTACATGATGATCGCGCTCGGCGGCGCGCTTGGCGGCATCCTGAACGCCTTCATTGCGCCGCTGGTCTTCGACCGCATGGCCGAATATCCGCTGGTTCTGCTGGCGTCCTGCGCGGTCAACCCGCTGATCCGCTCCCCTTTTTCGTTCCGCTACGGCGCCTTGTTCCTGCTGGGCGGCCTGATCATGATGTTCATGGCGATTTTCGCCGAACAGGCGATCGACCTGCCGGCGCTGCGCAACGCCCTGCTTGTAATCGTCTTCGGGCTTGTCACCTTCCATCCGCGCGCCACCATCGTGGCGGGCGCCATTGTTTACATTGCGGCGCAATTCACCTTTATCGGCATGGACGTCAAACTGATGACGCGGAACTTCTACGGCGTCATCAAGGTCTATGACCGCACCGCCTTTACGCCGGGGCAGAAATACCAGTTGCGCGTTTTCCGGCACGGCACGACCACCCACGGCACGCAGATCCTCGACAAAAACCTCGAAACCATCCCGACATCCTATTTCTCGATGCTCGGCCCCCTGGGCGACGTCTTCCAGACCTTCAAGCCGCAGAAAGTTGCCGTCATGGGCCTGGGCGCCGGGACGCTTGCCTGCTATTCGAACCCCGGCAGCGAATTCACCTTCATCGAGCTTGATCCCGCCGTCGTCGAAATGGCGGTCACCCAGTTCACCTTCATCGAACGCTGCAAGGGCGCGCGGCCGAACCGCATCATCGTCGGCGACGGGCGGCTGGAGCTGGCGAAGCTGACGGGCGAAAAATTCGACATGATCATTTTCGACGCCTTTTCGTCGGACATGGTGCCGGTGCACCTGATCTCGCAGGAATCGATAAAGCTCTACCTCGACCGCCTGGCGCCGGGCGGCGCGCTCGTTTTCAACCTGTCGAGCCGCTACGTCCGCCTCGAGCACACGCTGTCGGCGGGCGCGGTCGCGGCGGGGCTCGATTACCGCTACTGGATCGACAACCGCATGATTTCGCCCTTCCTGCTGCCAAGTTCGTGGCTGGTGATGACGCGGACGGACTCCAGGCTTGACCGCCTCGCCAACAAGGCTTGGCAGAAGGCGGACATCCCCCCCGGCACCCGCGCCTGGACGGACAGTTATTCGAACGTCGCCAGCGTAATCAGGTTCTAGAAAAATGGCGACCGGGGGAAACAAAACGGGATTAACGCTGGGGGTCTTCAGTTTCACCCTTTTCCTGTCTGCTTCGCTTATGTTCGCCGTCCAGCCCATGGCCGGCAAGATGCTGCTGCCCCTTGTCGGCGGCACGCCGGCCGGATGGGTCGTCGCCATGGCCTTTTTCCAGGTCATGCTGCTGGCCGGTTACCTGATGGCGCATGCCTTTTCCGGCGTTCCGGCGCAGCGGCACGGCATGCTTTACGTACTGGCGCTTCTGGCCGGAGCCGTCTTCCTGCCGGTGTCGCTGGCCGGCCACGAAGGATTTGATTCCATCGCCGGGCCCGGCAGGATTTTCCTGCTGCTGACGCAGGCGCTGGCCGTTCCCTTCATCGCCCTGTCCGCGACCTCCTCGACACTGCAGAGACTGTTCACCACCACGCGACACGGGTCGTCGGACGATCCTTACTTTCTCTATGTCGCCAGCAACCTCGGCAGCTTCGCCGGCCTCCTGCTCTATCCCGCTCTTATTGAGCCGCTGCTGACGCTGGATCAGCAATCCCGGTGCCTGGCGGGCGGCTACGTGCTGCTGATCGCGCTGGCCGGCGTTTGCCTTGCTCTTTCAGGAGAGAGCAGCCAGCAGAAGACGGCGGCGAAATCGGGCGGCAAGCTTTCGTGGAAACGCCAGCTGGAATGGATGGCGCTGGCATTCCTGCCCTCCAGCCTGCTGATGGCAGTTACGACCTATATCACCTCCGACATTATTTCGGCCCCCCTTATCTGGGTATTGCCGCTGGCGCTGTACCTGCTGACATTCGTCATTGCCTTCAGCAAGAAACCTGCCGTTTCGCTGCGCCTGATGGAGGCGCTGCACCCCTACATCATCTGCATCGGCATTCTCTTTGTCTCCCTTATCCGAGCGGACTGGCTGTTCAGCTGGATCGGCGTGCTGTTTTATCTCGTCATCTTTGCCGGCATCGCGCTCGTCTGCCACCTGCGGCTGGCAAGCCTGCGCCCCCTCGATGACAGCCGCCATCTTACCGCCTTCTACCTGATGATGTCGATCGGCGGGGCGCTGGGCGGAGTACTGAACGCCTTCATTATTCCCAATGTTTTTGACCGGCTGATTGAATTTCCGCTGCTTCTGCTTGTTTCTTTCATGCTGCACAAGGATTTCAAGCCGTCTTCCGGAACCGGGATTGCGATTATCGCCCTCGCCGTCTTGTCGATACTGCTGGTCAATACCCCGCCGATGTCTCTGGGCACGGATACGATGCATGCCCGCGTCCTGCTGTTCCGTATCCTCATCGTGGCCGTGCCCTGCGCCCTATTTTTATTCCGGCGTTCGCTGCGCCCCGCGTATCTTGCGCTTGGCGCGCTGGGCGTTTTCATGATTTCGCAATTCGTCATCGGCGACCAGTCGGAAATCCTGAGCATCCGCAATTTCTTTGGCACAGTGCGGCTGTATGATACCGCCAGAATGGTGGACGACAAGGAACTGACCATACGCACGATGCGCCATGGTTCGACGACGCACGGCATGCAGATGCTGGGGGACACCCGATTGGAGAAGACTCAGACGGCCTATTTCACCCAGCAAGGCCCCCTGGGCGATGTTTTCTCTGCGTTAAAACCGCGCAAGGTCGCTGTGCTGGGGCTGGGAGCGGGCGTGACAAACTGCTACACGGCGCCTGACCGTGAATTCACGTTCCTTGAAATCGACCCGGCTGTGGTCGACGTGGCGCAGAACAAATTTGCTTTCCTGAGCAAATGCGTTTCAAAGCGCCCGCCGACGATCATTGTCGGCGATGGGCGACTGGAGTTTGCGAAACTGAAGGAAAAGTTCGACCTCCTGATCATCGACGTCTTCACGTCCGACACTATTCCGACCCATATCGTCACGCGAGAGGCGCTGAAAACGTACTTCGAGCATATTTCCCCGGGCGGCATTCTCGCGATGAATATCTCCAACCGTTATTTCGAATTGTGGAGCGTGATCGCAACGACGGCATCCACGCTTGGCCTGTCGGCGGAGATGAAGGCAGACCTGTCGCCAGGGCGCCCCTTTTACAGCTCGCCCAGCCTGTGGCTTGTTCTCTCCAAAGACCCGCCGCCGCCTCTCGCCAAGCGCGGATGGCGACCGGTGCGTCCCTCAGAGACCCTGCGCCCCTGGACCGATAACTACACAAATCTGATGGCGGCGCTGTCCTTCGGCGGCGTCGGGAACGGGCTGAAATGACCGTTGCGCGCCGGAAAAGCCAGCCTGCCGCGCTTTGGGTATTCAGCCTGACGCTGTTCCTGTCGGCCGCCCTGATGTTCGCCATCGAGCCGATGATCGGCAAGATGCTGCTGCCGCTAGTCGGCGGCACGCCCGCCGGATGGATCGTGGCGATGGCGTTTTTCCAGGTCATGCTGCTACTGGGGTACCTTTACGCCCATCTGCTGTCGCAGTTCACGCCGCGTGTGCATGCGGCGCTTTTCGTCGTTACACTCCTGGCGGGCATGCTTTTTCTTCCCGTCCGGGTGCCGGTGGCCGGCGACGGCGGAAATCCGACGGCCTTTGGCATCTTCGGCCTGTTGACGGTCGCCGTCGCCATTCCATTTATCGCCCTCTCCGCCGCTTCCTCGACGCTGCAGCGCCTTTTCACGACGACCGGGCATGCGTCCTCCAAAGACCCCTATTTCCTCTATGCGGCCAGCAATCTCGGCAGCTTTGCCGGTCTGCTGCTCTATCCGTTCGCACTCGAACCCGCGTTCGGCATTTCAGACCAGGCGCGATACTGGCTGTATGCTTTCGTCATTCTCGCCGCTCTTTCGGCAGCCTGCCTGCTGTTTGCGCGCGGCAAGGCGGAAACCCGGGCGCGTTCATCGCAAAGCGGGGCTCCCGTATCCGCGCCCCAGCGCATGGAATGGATTGCGCTGGCCTTCTTCCCCTCCAGCCTCATGCTGGGCGTCACGACGCACATCTCGACCGAAATTTTTTCCGCGCCGCTGATCTGGGTGCTGCCGCTGGCCGTTTATCTGCTGACGTTCGTCATCGCCTTCAGCCGCAAGCCTCTGGTCAAATCCCGCACCGTCGAGACCTTCCAGCCGATCGTGGTCTCCCTCGTGGTCGGGCTGCTGCTGTCCTACAACGCCGAAGTGCGCATTTCCTGGTACGCGGTCGCGTTCCACCTCTTCGCCTTCTGCACGGTCGCGCTGATGTGCCATATGCGCCTCGCGCAGCAGCGGCCCCTGGGCGACGGCCGGCGCCTGACCGAATTTTACCTGATGATCTCCATCGGCGGCGCGCTCGGCGGCCTGCTGAATGCCTTTATCGTCCCGGTTCTGCTGGACCGCCTCATCGAATATCCCGCCATGATGATCCTGTCCTGCGCGATGAACCCCGCGTTCCGGCAGGCAATGCCGCCGCATGCGAAGCGCTTTTCCCTCATTGGCGCGGCAGGCGTCGCGACGGTGCTGCTCCTGATGGCGTCGCGCGGTTTTATCCACGGAACGAACGCCGGGCTCTACACGCTCGGAATGGGGCTGACGGATATGATCCTGTTCGGCACGGCGCTGGTGCTGTCAACCCATGCCAGAATCGTCACCTTTGGCGCGATGGCGCTGCTTCTGTTTTCGCAGTTCATCATCCCCCGCGATGTCCTGCTCACCGAGCGGGACTTCTACGGCGTCATCAAGGTCTTCGACCGTCCGCAGGTCGAAGATGGAAAGAAATATAACGTACGGTTTATCGTGCATGGCAACACGGTGCACGGCTTTCAGGTGACGGACAAAAATTACGAAAAGACGCCCACTCTCTACTTCTGGAACGGCGGCCCTCCGGGAGACGTCTTCGGGGTCTACAATCCGAAGAAGATCGCCATTATCGGCTTGGGCGCCGGCACGATGAATTGCTACAGCAACCCCAAAAACGAATTTACCTTCCTCGAGATCGACCCTGCCGTCGTCAAGGTCGCGGGCGACCCCGAAATTTTCACTTTCCTGTCGGCATGCAAGGCAAAGCGCCCCCCCCGCGTCATTACCGGCGACGGTCGGCTGGAACTCGCCCGGCTGAATGAAAAATTCGACCTGATCGCCCTCGATGCCTTTTCCTCCGATGTCATCCCCACGCACCTGATTACGCTGGAAGCCTTGAAAGTATATCTTGATCATCTTAATCCTTCCGGCATCATCATGCTCCATGTGTCGAACCGTTACTTTGATCTGTCACGCATTCTCGCCGTTAACGCCCGTGAACTCGGGTTGAAATGGCGCTACGCAAAAAAAGGCAACGACAAGGCTTTTTATACGGCCCCCAGCAAGTGGTTCGTCATGGCAAGGCGCAACGTCAGCCTGTCGCCGCTGGACGCATATGAATGGAAGGAAGTCACGGCAGATGAGAACCGCCGCCCCTGGACGGATGACTACACCAACCTCCTCAGCGCATTGAACGTCTTTGATTCCTGGGGATCGCCATGACGGCCCGCCGGAAACAGGGCGCGGTAACGCTGGCGCTGTTCAGCGGAACGATGTTTCTCTCTGCGGCACTGATGTTCGCCATCCAGCCCATGGCGGGGAAGGCGCTCCTGCCGCTGGTCGGCGGCACACCTGCGGGCTGGATCGTGGCGATGGCTTTTTTCCAGGTCATGCTGTTGCTGGGATACCTTTACGCCCACTTCCTGTCCCGACTTTCGCCGCTTGTGCATGCGTTTCTGTATATAACGGCGCTCGGTATCGGCGGAACATTCCTTCCTTTCAGCCTGCCTCATGCCGGGGAAGCGACTCTTGGCGCGTTCGACACCTTCCTGCTGCTGACGAAAAAACTGGCCCTGCCCTTCATCGCCCTGTCGGCGACATCTTCAACGATTCAGCGCCTTTTCACGACGACAAGCCATGATTCCGCGAACGATCCTTATTTCCTTTATTCCGCAAGCAATCTTGGCAGCTTTGTGGGCCTGTTCCTCTACCCGCTGGCCTTCGAGCGCTGGTGGGGGCTGGGCGAGCAGTCGTTGTACTGGTTTTTTGGCTTTGCGCTGCTTGTTGCCGCGGCGCTGTTCTGCACGTCCCAGACGTCCTCGAAGGCCCAAGCCGCGACGCCAAAGGATGATAAGCCGGGGCACGCCGCCGCGCGCCGGGAACGTCTGGAATGGGTGACCCTTGCCTTCTTCCCCTCTGCCCTCCTGTCGGCGGTGACAACGCATATCTCGACCGACATCTTCTCGGCCCCGATGCTCTGGGTGCTGCCGCTGGCGCTCTACCTGCTGACGTTTGTCGTCGCCTTCAGCAGAAGACAGATATTTTCCCTGTCAAAAATCACGGCCGTGCAGCCCGTCGCCGTCGCGCTGGCGATTGGGTTCCTCCTGATGTTCAATACAATTATCCGCATGTCGTGGCACAGCATGGTCGTGCACCTCGTCGCGTTCACGGTCGTCGCGCTGATGTGCCATATGCGCCTCGCCGAACAGCGCCCGCTGAAGGACGGGCGGCGCCTGACGGAGTTCTACCTGATGCTTTCCGTCGGCGGCGCGCTGGGCGGCGTCCTGAACGCCTTCTTCGCCCCGGCCCTGCTGGACCGCCTGATTGAATACCCTGCGCTGCTGCTGCTGTCCTGCCTGATGAACCCCTCTTTCAGGAATCCGACTCCCTTCGCCGCGAAAATGGCGCTTGGGTTCGCGATGGTCACGGCGCTGATGTATATTTCCTTCGTCGGCGGCCAACTCGGCTATATCCGCAGCCTGCGCGCGGACGGGCTGACGCTGGAAATGATCTTCGCGGACGGGCTGCTGTTTTTTATCCTTTTCCTTACCGCCATGAACGCGCGCACCGCGCTTTACGGCGGGGTCGCCCTGCTGCTGCTGTCCGAATTCGTCATACCGAAGGACCAGGTTCTGGTTCGCCGCAATTTCTACGGCGTCATCAAGGTGGTGGACTATCCGATAGCGATACGCAACCACGCCTATCCGGCCCGGTACCTCTATCACGGCACGACGACCCACGGCCTGCAGGTAAAGGATGAGAATTACGAGACCACGCCCACCACCTATTTCACCCGCAGCGGACCCGCCGGCGATATCTTCAATCTTTACGTGCCAAAAAAAGCCGCCGTCATCGGTCTCGGCGCCGGGACGATGAACTGCTTCAGCACACCCAAAAACGAGTTTACTTTCATTGAAATAGATCCCGCCGTCATGAAGGTCGCAACCGACCCCAAGCTTTTCACCTTCCTGTCTGCCTGCAAGGCAAAGCGCCCGCCCCGCATTCTTATCGGCGACGGGCGGCTGGAACTGGCGAAACTGCATGAAAAATTCGACATCATCGCGCTCGACGCCTTCTCCTCCGACACCATTCCCGCGCACCTGCTGACGATGGATGCGATCAAGGTATACCTCGACCACCTGAATGAACGGGGCATTCTTCTGTTTAATTTATCCAATCGCTATTTCAATCTTGGCAGCGCGCTCGCGCGCAATGCGGAGGAAATGGGGCTGAAGTACCGCATCAAGCTCGACATCCCGGACGATATTCCCTATGCCTCGGCAAGCCTGTGGTTTGTCATGTCGCGTCCGGCGGCGAGCCTGTCGCCGCTGGATGCCGTCGGCTGGCTCACTCCGGTGCCGCCGACGGACCTGCGCCCGTGGACGGATGATTACACGAATCTTTTGAGCGTGTTCCAGGTGTTCCGGATGCCCGCCCCGAAAGGTGCAGGGAAATAAGCGCTGACAAAAGAATGGCGCTGCTGAAAGGAAACGGGAAGACCTTGAACTGGACAAGCGCCAGCGGCAGCATCCAGAGCAGCCCCATCGCGACAAAGGCGGAAAGCCGCAACTCCGCCTGCGTTCCCAAGTATATCGCCAACGCCCCCGCCACCGCCACCATATCGTAATTGAACCCGTAAGGAAGGATGCAGATGGTGGACAGGGCGATCACCAGCACGCTGCGCGCCGTAATCCCTTCCCGCCGGACGGCTGCAGCCGTCACGAAAAGCGCGAAAACTGCTGCGACGGCGTAGATGATATACCCCCAGTCCTCCCCCGGGATGAGGCGCATGATGTCGGACCATATTCCCGGCATCAGCGGGTTGAATACGCGATACGGGCCGTTCAGGAATTCCGACTGATAGGGCAGCGTGTCTGTCAGGTAATCCCGCCACGGCTGGACCCCCCATATCAAACCGCTGGCGGCAACCAGCGCGCAGGCCGTGACTGCCGCGCTCAGGAAACACTTCCAGTTCCGGCGCAGCAGCAGGACAAGAGGGATCATCACGCCAAGATGCGGCTTTACCGTCAATAACCCGAACAGTATTCCCGCGAGAACCGGCGAGGACTCGCACAGATAGAGCCCGCCCAGAAAGAAAGCGGCGGTAAAGGCCCCGTTCTGGCCGAACATGCCGTTAAAAATGGCGGCAGGCGACAGGGCGGTCAGCAAAAGGGCCGGCCAGCCGAATTTAATGAACGGGTTTTTCTTCAGCGCCGCCACAAAACATCCCAGGCCCGCGGCCGTCCAGAGAAACAGGGACGAAAAATAAGGTGCAATGCCGAACAATAGAATCAGCGGCAGGATATGCGGCGGATAAGAAAAGTTATGCCGGGGATAATCCGCGCCCAGCAGACTCCGCATATCCGAAAGATATTCCTTCGTCCTGAAGATATGCCCGATCTTTCCCGCCATCGCCTGCTTCGCACCGAACCAGACGTTCACAAAATCGCGGCCCAGCAGGTAATTCTGCCGGTCGTGTTCCATATCGGCCGGCGCAAAGAAAAAAAGCCAGGGGCCGACAAAAAAGCAAAGCCCCAGAATTGTCCAGATCCAGAGCAGCCGGGAGGGCGACGAAATGATCAGCTTCATCTGGCGGCCTGCGTCTTTCGCGTCTGCGCATACAGAAGGCAAAACAGGCCCAGCAATATCATGCTGCAGAACGGCGTCTGAGGAACCTTCTTC